>PWXL01000101.1 GCA_003561145.1 Candidatus Atribacteria bacterium | reverse complement strand
TGTTTTGAATGACTTACCCTTGGGCCATCAACCTCGGTAACCGATCTTCGATTACCACAAGAAAACCTATTAATGTTCTTAATAATTTCTTAACAAAAGCTAGTTTTCAAAAAGTAAATTAATCTCGTAATTTATTGAAATTTAACATGAAAGAGAAAAAGATTAACAAATTAACGAAATATTGTAACCAAACTTTTCTTTAGCGTCAGAATACGGTTGGATTCTATAACCAACTGAATTAATTGGCTTTTAGTTGCAACTTGTTTCATAATTGTATCACACAATTGTTGAAAAGGGAAGCTTGGCTTTTTATAAGTAGTTGATTTTATTGAATCAGGGGTTTGACAAACACTCGGCGATATGATACATTTATTTGGAAATAGCCACAATGAACAAATAAATGTATCAGAGGTCGCATGTTATCACCTGAAGAATCCAAGAAGGCCCTGTATAAATGGTTCCGGAAGAGATACATCGCAGATCTCGACCAACTCTTCCATGTACTGGAAACGAATTCACGGATGAGTGTATTCCGGAGGCTCAAACTCATCGGATACTTGACAAGCTATACCGATGCCGGCCGTTACTACACCCTTGTGGATCTTCCTTTATTTGATTCTTGGGGATTGTGGTTCTATCAGGGGATTGGCTTTTCAAAGGCAGGCACACTGAAAGCCACCGTGGTCGACATCGTCCATTCATCAAGTGCCGGAATGACGCCGAAAGAACTGTTGCACCTGTTGAAGATTCGGATTCCCAACACGTTGCATAATGCGCTTCATGGGCTGGTTAAGTCCAACCACATAAGTCGGCATCGATGCGAAAGGCTTTGCTTGTATACGCATGCAGATCCGGATAAAGAACAAATACAGATAGAAGCGCGTCGCGTACAGAGACAAAGAGGGGTTCAACTTGGGAGGCTGCTTCCAATCGAAACGACCATTGCTGTTCTTGCGGAAGCCCTGAAGGCGGGCCAAGTCATTGTGACTCCATCTGAGATAGCAGCCCGGCTTGCCGTCCGGGGATTGGCCGTCACGGTCGATCAGGTAAGCCGAATCTTTTCCGAATATGGGATTCAAGCAGAAAAAAAAACGTCGATGTCCCGCTGAAAACGCTGGCATATTTAAGGCAGCAGGCACATCGTCTGAACGACAGTTGTTTTAAACAAGTGGTCGGTTTAGCGGATATCGTTGTATCTGCTAAGGATGAGGGCGGGTTATGTGATCTCTGCAAGGGTCCTATGCATGTACAAAAAACGTTCCAGCATGAAGGACGAACCATCGAGCATGGTGCATTTAATGTTCGGGAGACGGTATATGTGTGTGGGGATCGATGCCGTAATGATGGCGGGACTTTGTTTACCAAGAGGGCGCAATCAGTCGTTCGGACCATTATGCCAAACAGTATCGTCGGTTATGATCTGATGGTTTGTGTGGGTCTCAAGCGTCTGCTCGACCACAAACAGCGAGAGGAAATAAAAGCAGAACTGGATGAAAAGCATGGCATCAGAGTATCTTCCGGCGAGGTCAGCAATCTGACAGGATACTTCTTAGAGTACTTACGCAGGCTCCATCACGCACGGGCTGAGCAGTTGAAGGCCGTCCTGGAGGCTGATGGGGGTTGGCCGATGCAAGTGGATGCCACCGGAGAAGGTGGCCGGGGAACCCTCTTTGTTGTGATGGCCGGTTGGAGAAAGTGGGTGCTTGGCGCCTGGAAGATTGCTACCGAACGAGCCGATCTCCTGTTGCCCTGCATGCGGGATGCGGTCAGGCGATTTGGGTCCCCTTGCGGAGTAATGCGTGATTTGGGACGCGCGGTATCGCCGGCCATTGACGATCTTGTATCTGAGATGCAAGTGGATATTCCCGTGTTAGCTTGCCACCAACACTTTCTGTCCGACATTGGTAAAGACCTTTTGGAACCTGACCATTCCGCCCTGCGAGAGCTTTTTCGGCGTACAAAGGTGCGCCCTGAAATCAACAATCTGGTCCGAGAACTTGGGCGCAAGATAGGCTTTCAGATCAATGATGCACGGCAAGCGGTTTTGGATTGGCAAGCCAGGGACGACTATCGTCTTCTCCCGGGCCGAGATGGTCTTGCAGTTGTACGAAATATAGCGCAGTGGATACTCGACTATAAGGCGGATCTGTCAGGACTCGATTTTCCTTTTGACAGGCCGTATTTGAGTTTTTACAACAGATGCATGGTCGCTCTGCGAGCTATTGATGCCTTTCTTCGCATTCCTCCGGATGATGGAAAGGTTGTTCGTATGATTCTGCGGCTCAGGCGGATTGTTTCGAAGATCTCTTCTGAAGTGCCTTTTCGTCAAACCGTAAAACGATTGCAGCGCCGTGCTGATTTATTCGATGAGCTGCGAGATAAATTGCGGTTGGCAAAAGAACTCCCGGAGAAGGAATCAATAGAAGACCTTAATGAGATGCGCCATCAGTTCGAAGCATGGACGGCTGCCCTTGAAAATCGCCGCCCAAAACGAGGACCGGGAAAAGATATTCGGGATGCTGTTGATATTATCCTCAAACATATCGACACGCATGGTGATAATCTTTGGGGGCACGTGATAAGCTTACCGGAAAGAGCAGGGGGCGGCATACGGCTTATGAGTCGAACAAACGAACTGCTAGAAAATTTTTTTGGAGCAATGAAGCATGGCGAACGACGTCGCAGTGGGCGGAAAAATCTTGGGAAGGATCTGGAACATCTGCCGGCAGAGGCGGCTCTCGCATACAACCTGGAACATGACGACTACGTCAATATTGTCTGTGGATCACTCGAACAGCTTCCTCATGCATTTGCCCAATTGGATATGGAAAACAGGAATAGGAAGAAAAAATGGTTGCCTTCAAAAGAGGTGGTGAATCTTGAACAGGAGCTTCAACTTTCCTCGGCAGCTTTGTCCTCAGCGGATAAATGTTTGGTTAGAACGGATCTGATGAATCAACGTATCAAAAAGGCGGCCAGTAGCCGTGCTCCACGCACATTGCAGTGAGGTCCAAACTGAAAAATCCAACCGTAAAATGACCCTTAACGGTATTCTGTTTCTATCGTCATTATGGCTCATAAGAAGATCGACTCATCCACGCCGAAGACCTTCGCCAATTTCTCACGGGTTCTTTTTCGATACACCGCTTGTGGATGTTCCCACTTTGCGACGGTGGACTGTTTTACTCCAAGCCGACGGGCAAGTTCGTCCTGGGTCCATCCCTTTTCAAACCGTTCCCGCTTGACCGGATTCATGAAAATATAATTCTCGGCCTCTTCTTGGTCATAAAGGGGTTCGCTGTGTGCTTCGCGGATGGCGCGAAGATCGTCCTCCTCCTCCAATCGGTCCAACAGGGTCTCGAATAGCTTAACCGGCAAGACCACAAATTTTACTTTGCCATTTTCCTTAATCGTCTGGAATTCCATGGTCACCTCTTGTATACGTCTCCACGTGGCCGAACTTTCACTATTTCAATGATG
>PWXL01000085.1 GCA_003561145.1 Candidatus Atribacteria bacterium | reverse complement strand
CGGGTTTGACCTCTGCGCGGAAGCCTCGGGAAGCGGAGAAGCCCTGCTGCACTCCCTGGATGTAGTCGCAAAATTGGGGCGGGTCCTCCTGCTGGGAAACCAGGAAAAAGAAGTTGTCGTAGAACCCCAATACTTTTCAAAGATTTTGCGCAAAGAACTGACACTTCTCGGAACATGGAATTCCAGCTTCAACCGATTGATGTCTGATTGGGCGTGTGTGCTCGAAGCAGAAAAGAAAGGCCAGGTACACCTTGAACCGTTGATTTCCCATCGTGTATCATTGGATTCTTTGCCTGTAACAGTAGAAAAAATGGAACAAAAGGCCTTTCCTTATACAAAAGTTATTGTCTTTCCATAATTATTCGGCATTGGTTTTTACTCTTGCACAAGAGGAGGAAAATCATGAAACAACTGTGTACCCGTATCGCCGCATCACTGGATTGTGCTGATTACTTGAATGTACTCGGTGATATCCGCTCCCTTGAAGAGGGAGGGGTTGAGATGTTGCATATCGACATCATGGACGGGAATTTTGTCCCCAATTATGCCATAGGAACCAACCTGTTAAAAAAGCTCCGTCCTCAGACGGATTTGCTCTTTGATGTTCACCTGATGGTCAACAATACAGAACAGGCGGTGGAAATTTTTTCAAATCTGGGCGCAGACATGATCACTTTTCACCTGGAAACAAGTTCCCGCTTACATCATGTGATACACTCCATAAAAGAGAAAGGGAAAAAAGTAGGCCTTGCGTTGAATCCTTCAACCTCTCCTGCAGGGCTTGAATACCTGGAGCCATATCTTGATCTGGTTTTGGTCATGACCGTGGAACCGGGTTTTGTGGGACAAAAATTCATTCCTGAAATGGTCGAAAAAGTACGCGCAATCAGAGAAATAATAGAGCACGGGGGAGGGACCACAGAAATTGCCGTGGACGGAGGCATCGGTGAGAAAACAGTACCTCTTCTTAAAGAGGCAGGTGCAAACATCTTTGTAGGAGGTACTTCAAGTATTTTCTCAGGCCGTGAGAGTGTGAGCGAGGCCGCACGCAGGTTCAGACAGTTATGTGAGGGGGGATGACCTTGGCGAGGTGGGAGGAATATTACGAAGGTTTGCTGGGAAAGCCTAAAATCGATACCCACGAACATTTTTTACCATCCGAAGAAATCAACGATGAAAAGGACCCGCTTTTTGCTATTTTGAGGGATAGTTATCTTCCCTGGATACTTTTTGGTGCCAGGGATCTCAAGCGCACTGAATTCGACAAAGAAGAACTTCTCCACGGCATCAGCCGAGTTCCAGCCAGCGGGTTTTACCGGTATCTACTCCGTGCCTTTCGTTTTATGTATGGAATCGAGGAAAACAATATTACGGGAAACAACTGGAATGTTTTTTCCGAAGCGGTTACTGGCGCGCGTGCAGAAGGTCTTGACCTTATCGAACACTGGCTTTTCGACACCTTGGGTGTTCAAAAAGCAATACTCGACCGCTATTGGGTGGTGGGTGATTACCAGGTTGACAGGCGGCGCTTTGCTCCGGTTTTCCGCATTGATCCGTATTTTTTCGGATTCTCTTCTGCATCCAGAGACCATGACGGGAACACACCCTATGGGCCTGGAGAAAAAAAGGGAGAGGAAATAGTCACTTTTGCCGACTACCTGGAACTGGTAGAACGGCGTATTAAAAAAGGACTTGCAGAGGGTGTGGTAGCTTTTAAATGCGCCGTCGCTTACGATCGTTCTTTGGATTTTTCTCTCCCTTCACGACAGGCGGCTGAACGTGCATTTTACCAGGAGGAGGGACAGGAGGATTCCGAGGGAGTGATTGATTTCCAAAACTTCCTTTTCCATCACTTTATGCGCAAAGCCGCAGAAGCAGATCTTCCGGTACAGATACACACAGGTCCCGGAAAGGCTTTCCAATCCGCCGCCTCCCGGTTGGGTTCAATATTTGAAATGTACTCTTCCGTGAAAATTTCTCTCTTTCATGGAAGCTTTCCCTGGGTAGGGGAACCCGGAGCCATGGCCCTTTTTTACCCTAATCTCAACATTGACCTGGTATGGTTGCCGGTCATGTCACCCTCTTTCGGTGAAATTGCCCTGACGCAATGGTTGGAAACCACAGGTGGAGCGAGAATAATGATGGGTGGTGATTCATGGAACGTTGAAGGCGCTGTGGGGTCGATTTTGGAAAACGTTGAAGTGATCGCACGGGTGCTTGCCCGGCTGGAAAGAAAAGGGTACTTGTCTGCACACACCGCCTGGCAGATCGGCCAAATGATTCTTTGGGATAATCCTCGCGATTTTTTCGGAGAAAGGTTGCAGGTATAGCAAACACTCTGGACACAGGAGTAAGTATTCAGTACTCAGCCAATAAGAAACACAAGGTTACACTGTATAAAGATCCTGGTAGATTTTATTTTTCGAGAAACCTCCTGGCTAATTCTTCCACCTGTTCGATGATGCGGTGGCATTTTTTGCCCAATTTATTCTGCCGATACAGTTTCATTCCTTCGTCGCTGTTGAGCTTCATCCCG
The DNA here is from genome assembly GCA_003561145.1 of Candidatus Atribacteria bacterium. Taxonomy (GTDB): domain Bacteria; phylum Atribacterota; class Atribacteria; order Atribacterales; family Atribacteraceae; genus Nitricultor. The sequence continues at coordinate 10,515 of PWXL01000085.1, read as the reverse complement.
ATCAGGTCAAAACAGTCAATGCTGCCTAATTCTTTGTGAACCTCCTTCAGAAATTTCTCTACCATGAGGTACAGTGTATCGCGTTTTTCCTTTTCTTCGGCGGAAGAGCGGCCGAACTTCACCCCCAGCGCCATTACGGCGCCGCTGACTGCCCCGCAAATATCCCCCGTATGTCCTATGCCCCCACCAAATCCGGTAGCAATACGGGGAACCAGCTGATTTTTCTCTCCCAGGAAATCACACAACCCGGCCAGCATGGATTCGCAGCAATTGAAGCCCATATCATGGTATCGAGCGGCATGTGACATTTCATTCTCCTTTTTTTCTGATAGTAACAGGAAAATGGATGGTCATCAACCGGCAATGATTCAACACCGGCAATGATTCAAATCGACATGATTCAATTCGGCCCTTGTCTTTTCATTGTGTGGCGCATATAATAAGGGTGCTGTGGCGGTGTAGCTCAGACGGTTAGAGCATCCGGCTCATACCCGGAGCGTCCGGGGGTCGATTCCCTGCACCGCCACCAATAATTTTCATAACAAGGCCCTCAGGGGCCTTTTTTTTCTGGAAGGTACAGTATGTTATGCATACTCTGGTAACTCGGGTACAGTTATTTATTCAAGAACACACACTTCTCAGCAGCGATGACCATGTGGTTGTTGGTTTTTCAGGAGGAGCAGATTCAACGGCTCTTGCAGCGATACTTGAGAAACTGATGCACCCTCTCAACTTTACCTTAACACTCTTTCATCTGAATCACCAATTGCGTGGTCAGGAATCCGACCGGGACGAATGCTTCGTGAGTGAGTGGTCCCGTATCCATGGGTTACCGTTGCGGGTGGAAAGGGTAGACGTGGCAGCGCTCAGGAAAAAACAGGGCGGCTCTCTGGAAGACATTGCACGGTCGGTAAGATATCGAGCAATGAAAAGTGTGGCGCAAGAGCTCGGCGCGAGGAAAATAGCGGTTGGTCACAACATGGATGACCAAGCTGAAACGGTTCTGCTCAATCTCATTCGGGGTTCTGGAATGGACGGGTTAAGAGGGATGTTGCCCGCAAGAGAAGAAATTGTCAGGCCCTTGTTGCACGTCAGGCGGGAGGAAATAGAAAGCTTTCTTGCTGAAGAAGGACTGCCGTTTGTCAGCGATAGCTCGAACCGTGATCTCTCTATCACACGAAACCGTATACGGCATCAATTACTCCCCTTGATTGTTGAGCACTTCAATCCAAAGATTCGTGAAGCATTGTTCCGCCTGACTATGAACATCCAGGAAGAGAGTAAGAGCGAAGGGCGGGCCTTGATCCCTGTCGAAAAGGGAAAAGGTGCACACAGGGTTCCGCTTTCCTTTTTTGACGAAATGACACAATCCCGGAGATTGAATGCTCTGCGGGATTTTGTACGTCTGGCATGCGGCGAAATTCGTCATATTTCTCGTCAGCACATAAAATCATTGGATTATTTGGTGAAGAGCGGCAGGGGGGAGGTATGTCTGCCCGGGCGGGCATTGGTGAAGGCGGGTGAGGGGTATCTGTGGGGATTTCGTTCCCACCTTCTGTTGGCAGAAACTCCTGCGTGGTCTTTCCCATTGCGTGTACCCGGGGAAAATGAAATTACTGCTGTAGGTTTGATGATTGAAGTACGTGATACTCCATTTTCGCAAGCGTTGAAGGGCGGCATCACTGCGGTATTCAACAAGCATTCTTTACTGCTTCCCCTGAGAGTGCGTTCTTTCCAGCCCGGTGATCGAATGGCAGTCGGTACCCGTGAGAAAAAAATTAAGGAGATAATGGTTGAATATGGCATACCGGTTGAATGGAGGAAACTCATTCCCCTGGTATGTGATAAGGAAAAAGTTGTATGGATACCCGGCGTTGCACTTGACGAAAGGGTGAAGGTTCGGGACAATAGCTCAAGTGTGTATTTTCGCTGTTCCCGCTTGTCTTCGAGGTGATCCATGGAGTCATGTATCGATGAGATCCTGATAACGGAAGAAGAAATCCAGAATCGAGTTCGGAGCCTGGCGGATCAAATTAACCGTGATTACCAGGGAAAAGAAATTCGGGTTGTGGGCATTTTGCGTGGCGCATTTATTTTTATGTCTGATCTTGTCAGGAATATACAGGTGCCTGTGAGTGTAGACTTTATGGCCATATCCAGTTATCAGGAGGGTATGGAATCATGCGGTATTGTCCGTATCCTGAAGGACCTCGATAAACCTATCACAAGACAGCATGTATTGGTAGTCGAGGATATCGTTGATACCGGCCTGACCCTCCAGCATCTTAAAGAAGTGCTTGCAACCAGGGACCCTGCAAGTCTCAAGGTGTGCTCGTTACTGAACAAGGGAGAGAGAAGACAGGTCATGGACCTGAAAGTAGACTATGTAGGTTTTGAGATCCCGAACCGTTTTGTGGTTGGATATGGATTGGATTTTGCCGAGAGATACCGGAATTATCCCTTTCTCTTTGTTTTGAAACCGGAGTATTACCGAAATGGAGGATGAATGACTCAGTGAAGCTGAATAATTATCCCGGCGGGAAATTTTATAGAAATTTAGGGTTTTACCTGCTGTTTTTGATAATCATTATTTCTTTGGCCACTTCCTTTATGCAGCAGGATACCCCTCCGCGCGAAATATCCTATACTGAATTTATAGAGAAAGTAGAACAAGGAAGAGTGGAAAGGGTTGTGATCAGTAACGGAAACATCGATGGAGAAACCACCGATGCTGTTCCTTTTTCTACCTATGCTCCGGAAGACCCTCAGTTGATTGAACTATTACGGGGACAGGATGTCATTATCGAAGCCCGGCCTCCTGCCGAACCGGGGTGGTGGACCCGTATACTCGGCACCCTGTTCCCTGTAATTTTGCTCATTGTGATCTGGGTCTTTTTGATGCAGCAGTTGCAGGGCGGGAGTAAGGTCACATCTTTTGCAAAGAGCAAAGCCAAACTGGCCGACCCTGAAAGGGTAAAAATAACCTTTAAGGACGTGGCCGGCATTGATGAAGTCAAAGAAGAACTATTCGAGATCGTTGATTTTTTAAAAAGCCCCCGGAAATTCCAGAAAATTGGTGCCAGGATTCCAAGGGGTGTCCTGCTTTTCGGCCCACCGGGCACCGGAAAAACCTTGTTGGCCAAAGCAATAGCGGGGGAAGCGGGGGTCCCGTTTTTTTCTATCAGCGGTTCAGATTTTGTCGAGATGTTTGTGGGAGTTGGAGCATCAAGGGTACGTGATATGTTCGCAAATGCCAAGAAAAATGCTCCATGCATTGTTTTTGTTGATGAGCTTGACGCGGTTGGAAGGCACCGTGGGGCAGGCTTGGGTGGGGGCCACGATGAAAGAGAACAAACACTCAACCAGCTTTTGGTTGAAATGGATGGTTTTGATCCTAACTTGGGTGTAATTATGATTGCCGCAACAAACCGCCCTGACATTCTTGACCCGGCGTTGTTACGGCCCGGACGCTTTGATCGAAGGATTCCTGTACCCCGGCCGGATATAAATGGCAGGGAAGCGATTCTCCGAGTTCATTTGGAAGGTAAGCCATTGGCTCCTGATGTGGATCCAAAGGTACTGGCTCGACGAACCCCCGGGTTTGTGGGATCGGATTTAGCGAACCTGGTGAATGAAGCAGCGCTTTTTTCGGCTCGCCGCGGAAAGGAAATTATAACCATGGTGGAGTTGGAAGATGCCATAGATAAAGTGGTGGCAGGTCCTGAAAGGCGGAACCTGGTGATAAACGAGCGGGAGAAACAGGTTATCGCGTACCATGAGGCAGGGCATGCACTGGTTGCAAGATCACTTCCCTATAGCGATCCTGTCCATAAGATTTCCATCATACCCCGCGGTGGGGCGTCTCTGGGATTTACCCTGCAACTTCCCTTGGAAGACAGGTACCTGATCAGCAAGAATGAGCTTGTAACCCGTCTCACAGTTTTTCTTGGTGGAAGGGTGGCGGAAGAAGTGGTTTTTAAAGATGTAACCACCGGAGCCCAGGATGATCTGCGTAGAGCGACGGAAGTGGCACGGGAAATGGTATGTGAATATGGGATGAGTGAACTGCTTGGACCCCTGACCCTGGGGAGACGGCATAAGGAAGTATTCTTGGGAAAGGATATTTCCGAAGACAGGAACTATAGTGAAGAAATAGCCTATTCAATTGACAAGGAAGTTCGCTCTTTGATCGACCGTGCCTACGAACAAGCCAGGGATATCATCACTTCAAAGCGTGATACATTGGACCTCTTGGCCAAGACGCTCATCGAGAAAGAAGTTCTCGAACGCGAAGATATCAACCAGATATTAGGTATTACCGAAGATGATGAGGTACAAGAAAAGCCCGCAACCCTTCGGGAAGAGCCCGGAACGTCTATGCAGGCATTTTCTCAAAAAAAGTTTTTTCACCAATCAGGACCAGGGAGGATCATGGACTTATGAAGAATAATCGCTTGCGGGTTGGACTCACCGGAGAGACGCATACCATAGTAAATGAACAGAACATCGCCAACCGTTTTGACCCAGATATGGTGCCCGCTTTTGCGACACCCATGCTGATTTCACTTATGGACAATGCAGCTCATCAAGCGGTGAAAAGCCACCTTGCGCCAGGATATGAAAGTGTGGGAACACGTATCGCTATTTCACATATCGCCGCCACTCCCCTGGGTATGCAGGTGACCGCGAGAGCAACCCTGGTGGAGATATTCCGTAATAAACTTATATTTGAAGCAGAAGCATTCGACGAGGTGGAAAAAATTGGAGAGGGAAGGCTGGAACGTTTTGTCATAAGGCGCGATCGTTTCCTGCAAAAATTGAATGGAAAATCTCAGATTTATGAGAAATAGGTATCAAGGAGCCAAGAGATGAATCATGTTAGCTACGCTTTTTCCCTCTTCGTTTTTTCTTCTTGCTTCGCGGGCATATACGGGGGGGAAAGTAACAAGTGACGAGACAGTTTGCCGTTTTCGGACTGGGTATTTTTGGACGCAATGTTGCCCTCAGTCTCTATACAAGAGGATACACAGTTTTAGGTGTTGACATACGGGAAGAGCCGGTAAAGGAAATGGCGGGCAAAATCACAGAAGTAGTGCAAGCCGACACGACAGATGAAAAGGTATTGGAAGCTTTGGGGATAAAGAATTTTGATGTAGCAATTGTGAGTATCGGTGACGATATCCAATCGAATGTTCTCACTACCCTGGCCTTGAAAGAATTGGGTCTCAACAAGGTCATTGCCCGTGCCATCAATGCACTGCACGGAAAAATATTGGAAAAAATAGGAGCGGACGAGGTTATTTTTCCTGAACGTGATATGGCTTTACGCTTGGCCGGGACACTCAGTATACCGCATGCACGGCGCACGGAAGAACTTTTTCCGGACCACAAGCTGGTAGAATCACGAGTGCCTTCTTCCGTGGTGGGAACAAGTTTAGGGAAAGCACAGTTAAGAAACAGGATGAATATAACTGTAGTCGCAATCAAACGAGGGGATGAATATATAGTACCACCTTCGGCTACTGATGTGTTTCAGAAGGACGATATTGTGTTTCTCGTTGGAAATGAAAAACATATCAGTAGGTTTCTTCGCGACGTTCCGAATGGATTGGCAGTGCATTTTGGATAAGTCCTCTCTCCTTTCTTCCTCAAGAAACTGATTGTAGAAAAAGAAAGCAAGAGAAAAGATACAATTCGGAGATACGATGCGAGTTCAAAACGAATGCTTTGGTTGCAACCTTCGACAGGCCCAGGAAGCCGCACATATCGCGGGTGCTGATTCCGCATGCATATGGAAAATATCTCGTGAAGTATGCAGGATATATGCTGACGCTGATCCTCACTGGACTCCCGCCTACATGACCACACTTGCTCACCGGGTTGCTCAGAACATGACGGGCAAACGGGACATTTTTCTTGAATTGAAAAGACAATACAATCAAATGGCCCTTGAATTGTATCCCCGCTTAAAAAAATTCGTGGGGACCGGGGGGGAAGCCTTGGAAAGAGCCATACGGGTGGCAATAGCAGGAAATATTATTGACCTCGGTGTGTACAGTGAAATTGGCATTGATGAGATTGTACGCCAGGTTGAAGAGGAACATGAATGGGAAATTTTTGACTTTATGGATTTCAGGCAAGAGATTGAACGATCTCGTAAAATAGTATACGTGGGTGACAATGCTGGAGAGGTTGTCTTTGACCGGGTTTTTCTGGAAGAAATCACTGACGGCAGGGAAATTGTGTTTCTGGTCAAGAGTGGTCCTATTTCCAATGATGCTCTGTTGGATGATGCTAGAGAAGCAGGGGTTGATGTTTTTGCCGAAGTTCGAACAACAGGTCAGGCTGAGATAGGGTTTATACCGGAATATGCCCCCTCTCAAGTGCATGGCTTTTGGCGGGAGGCTGATCTTATTATCTCTAAGGGGCAGGGGAATTTTGAAACTCTCAGTTCCCGCATTGAAAATATTTATTTTTTATTGAAGGCCAAATGTATACCGGTAGCCAGGGAATTAGGGGTTACACAGGGGGCACTGGTGTTGAAAAAGGGGGTCCTCTCTCATCCCGGTAGCGGGAAATAACCCTTCATGGAAAAATATCCTAGCAATCTCTTTATTCATGGGCATTTGACAATTCATGTGGTAAAGCCTTACACTTTTTGCATGAGAAGGAGGTGGAAAAGTGGGTTGTAAATCCGTAAGGGCTGCCGGGGGTGTGGTGGTCCGTAAAAGGGGGAATTATTGGGAGGTATTGTTGGTCAGGAAAAGAGATTCAGGGAGATGGACGCTTCCTAAGGGTCATGTGGATGAGGGAGAATCGGAAAACGAAGCCTCAACCCGGGAGGTATGGGAAGAAACCGGTTGGGAGGCGGAAATCTGTCAGCCAATCGGAGAGATATCGTATGATTATCAAAAAAATGGGGTAAAGTGTCAGGAGAACGTTTGTTTTTTTCTCATGTATCCACAAAAAAACGAGGAGCAGTGGGATAAAAAAGAAATATCAGATGTATCATGGTTCCCTTTCCATGAGGCACACGAAAAAATTGTTTTTCCTAATGAACGAAATATTTTACAGGAGGGGAGGCGTGTTCTATGTGAGAAAGGCGTTTAAGCGGTTTCCCTGTTGTTTCCCAAAATATTTGGTGTATGGAGAAATTATGAACATAGCAACAATGGGTAACCTAGGGTAAAATAACACCTTGAGGAGGGTAATGCATATTTTTCAGCGGGAAGCAGGGTGCCGATGGTTCCCCCGAAACAGCAGTACGGCGCAGTGGATGAAGGAGGGTAGCAATGGAGCTTCTTAAGATTTCTTCCAAGACCAGGCCTGCCGCGTTAGCAGGAGCCTTGGCCGGCGTTATTAGGGAGAATGGCAAAGCGGAGATGCAGGCGGTAGGTGCCGGAGCGGTGAACCAAGCGGTGAAAGCTATAGCCATCGCCAGGGGATACCTTGCACCGAGCGGGATAGACTTAGTATGTATACCTGCTTTCGTTGATGTAAAAATTGACGATACTGAGAAAACGGCTATTAGGTTTATTGTTGTTCCGGGTTGAGGGGCAATATACTTTCAAAAAGGGAGGTATTTGGAAGGATGAACAAACAGGAGCTGGTGAGTGCGCTGTCGGAAGAACTGAAGAAGGACGGTATTGAAATTACCAAGAAAGATACTTTTACCGTTGTTGACAGGCTGTTTGAAATTATCCAGGATGTATTGAAGAAGGGGGACGGAAAAATCCAGTTGGTTGGTTTCGGCACTTTCGGGGTGAAGACAAGGGCGGGAAGGAGGGGCAGAAATCCTCAGACCGGCAAAGAAATACAAATCCCTTCTACAAAAGTTCCTTTTTTCCGGCCAGGTAAGGGTTTAAAAGAGATAGTGAAATAACAACCGGGTGTTTTTTATTGGTTGCTGTTTTCAAAAAAGAAGGGGCCAAAAACCCCTTCTTTTTTTTCGTACGCCTGCAGGAGCGGGGTACGTTTTTTTCAACCATGTATGAACAGACAAGGGGGAACACACGTGACCGGTTTTACATTATGCGACTATCATATGCATACCCCGCTCTGTGGTGATGCAGAAGGTGAGTACCATGAATATGCTCAATATGCTGAAAAAAGGGGCCTTTCAGAAATCGGTTTTACCGGCCACTGTCCTCAGTACTATCTTCCTCCGGCAGAACGTGATGGTCATTGTTCCATTGTTCAGGAAGAACTTGGCACCTATATCGAAGAGGTTTCGAAGGTTGCCCGGAACAAGCAGGGAACGCTTGAAGTACGTACCGCTTTGGAAGTAGACTATGTTCCAGGGAAAGAAAAGGGACTGGTGCCGTTTCTCCATTATTATGACTGGGACTATCTTCTTTTATCGGTGCACTTCATCAATGGTTGGGCATTTGATGACCCCCGCCAGGTGAAAGTGTTCGATGAAAAAGATGTAGGCAAGGTATACACAGAGTATTACAGGATCCTGATGCAGGGAATGCGGACGGGGTATTTTCATGTGGTTGCACATTTCGACCTTCCAAAAAAATTCGGTCATCGACCCGGTCGAAATGTCCGGGAAGAAGAAGATGCTCTTCATCTGTGCAGGGACATGGGGTTAGTTTTGGAAGTCAATACAGCAGGTTTGCGTAAGCCGGTCAAGGAGGTGTACCCATCCCTGAGATTACTGAAGAAGGCTTTTAATCTAGGGATTGAGGTATGTCTCGGTTCTGATGCTCACCGTCCGGAAGAAGTCGCAGCGGGTTTCTGTTCTGCCCTTAAAGCATTGAAAGAAGCAGGATATACACATTTAGTTTGCTTTCGGAATGGTGAGAAACACCAATACCCGATTCCTGAGGGATATTGTAAGTGAAGCTTATTACCACGATGGCGGCTCTTGTTATAATTGCTCCTTTGTTGTATATACGGTTGAGCAGAACGCATCCGGAATCCTTTTTTGTTCGTCATTTTATCTGGATCTTTTTGATACTCTTGGTACTTGTCTTTTTAGCCAACCTGAGGATGAAAGGCAGTTAAGTCTGAAGCGTTTAAAAAATGTCAGAAGAGGCCGGGAATAAAGAAGGAGGTCCCTGTGTCAGTCTTACCTTCTCACTCCTCACGGCATTGACAGGAGGTTGTCTCCATGCGTAAGACGAAAATCGTGGCCACACTGGGTCCGGCTACATCGGATCGTACAACCATAGCCTCGCTTATTGAGGAGGGGGTAGACGTTTTCCGCTTGAACTTTTCTCACGGAATCCTTGAAGAGCATAAGAATTGGGCGGTCCTCATACGTGAAGAAAGTCAAAGGTTGGGAAAAATATGTGCTGTTTTGGGAGATTTACCCGGGCCGAAACTTCGCATTGGAGAAGTAGCCGGTGGGGAAGTGGAACTGCAGGAGGGACACACTATACAATTGGTCCTGGGTGATGGGAAGGGAGATGCCGGTACGATTTTCCTTGACCAGGAGTTCATTTTCGATTCCATCTCTCCAGGCGAGAAGCTGTTTATCAACGACGGCTTGGTGCGCTTAAGTGTTGAAGAGGTGGAGCGTAACCGGGCAATGTGCCGGATTGAAAAGGGAGGCTATATTTCTTCCCGGAAGGGGTTGAATATTCCCCGTTTTCCCGATCGCTTTCCTTCTCTTACAGAAAGAGATGTTGAGATTCTTGAAGAGGTATTGCATTGGCAATTGGATTACCTGGCCCTTTCTTTTGTCAGAAGTGGGAAAGATATCCATTCTTTGCGGGAAAAGCTGGATGGCCATGACAAAGAGCTGGGAATTATTGCAAAAATTGAGAAACCGCGGGCGCTTGAAAACCTGAATGATATTATTCATTTATGTGACGGCATTATGGTTGCCAGGGGAGACCTGGGAGTGGAAATTCCCATAGAAGAGGTTCCTTTCTGGCAGAAAAAAATAATCATGGAGTGCAGGCGGGCTGCTAAACCTGTGATTGTGGCTACACAAATGCTTGAGAGTATGATCAGGAGTCCTATTCCCACCAGGGCGGAAGTTACCGATGTCGCCGGAGCTATATATGATGGTGCTGACGCAGTCATGCTTTCGGGCGAAACCGCCGTGGGGAATTATCCGGTTGATACCATTCGAATGGCTTCGCGTATCGCTTCTTTCACCGAGAAACATACGGGCTTTTCACCTGATGGCGACACTCTTGTGGGTGGGGATACGGAAACTTCTTGCGCGGTATCTTTTGGTGCTGTGGAGATAGCCCGCCGGATCAATGCGCCGGTAATCGTTACGTGTACGTATTCCGGGAGCACAGCACGCCGGGTTTCCAGGTTCCGTCCCCGCCAGAATGTACTTGCCTTGTCGCCGCAAAAAAGAACGCTGGAAAAAGCTATGCTCTGCTATGGTGTTATTCCCCGCCTTATTCCATTCTTTGACAACCAGGACAGGCTTATCGAGGAGGCTTGCCGAACGGTAAAAGATATGGAGCTTTCTTCTTCCGGAGAGAGAGTTGTCATCACCGGAGGCGTACCGTTGCAAGTTCCGGGTTTTACCAATCTCTTGCAGGT
>PWXL01000181.1 GCA_003561145.1 Candidatus Atribacteria bacterium | reverse complement strand
TGCTGAAATGACCAAGGTCGCGGCTTTCCTGCAAAAAGTGAAACCGAGACACAGCTACATCACCCTTCCCCTGCGGCCCCCAGCTGAAAGTGGTGTAAAAGGCCCGAACGTATCTTTCCAGCAGGCTGTTCTCCGTCTTTTTCTCGATGCTCATCTTCCGGCTGAACTTTTAGATATGCCGGAAGGCAATGTTTTTCCAATTGGTGATCAGTTCGAAGACGAGGTTCTGAGCATTGTTTCCGTGCACCCTATTCGCGAAGCAACTTTGCGAATAATTGCGAATCGTTCAGGTTATAACTGGCGAGGTATTGAAAAACTGGTGAAAAGGCGGAAACTGCATAAAAAAGTATACAATCAGGAAACGTATTATTCGCGCTATTGAATACATTGTTTTACTGGTGAGGAAAGAAGAGAGCGGTGTCCTCTCGGAGTGCAGGGTGATTTGCTGATTCTCGTGAGGGAGAGTGGTTCAAGATTTATAATAGGGATAATCCTTTGACGAATGGGAATTCATATTTTTGAGGAGATAATGAACGAAATTCGATTGAGTGTATTGAGTGACAATGTAGCCGGAAATGGTTTTTTGGGAGAGTGGGGCTTCAGCCTGTTCATCGAGAGAGGGAACACACGGATACTTTTCGATACGGGAGCAGGTATGGTCATTACTCGCAACGCGCATGCCTTAGGGATTGATATCACTGCCATCGATACAATACTCCTCAGCCACGGGCATGCCGACCACACTGGTGGCCTGCGGGAAGTGATAACCGGAAAACACCCGGTTGAGGTGATCGGTCACCCGGATGTGTGGGGGGAGAAATATGTTCGTCTAGATGATGGATCGATGGTGTATGCAGGGATTCCCTTTCAGCGGGAGGAATTGGAAACCTTGGGAATGGTTTTCCAGGGGGTTCGAAAACCCCATGAATTGGGTGAGGGAATACTGACCAGCGGAGAAATCCCCCAAATAACCGACTATGAGAATATTGAAGAGGATCTTTTCACAAAGGACGGACGAGGTTTTTCGGCTGATTCCATGAACGATGATGTATCCCTCTTTATAGAAACTAAAGAAGGATTGGTGATCATTACCGGTTGTGCTCATAGGGGTGTTATCAATATACTACACCAGGCACGGAAGGTAACCGGCGTCCAAGCAGTCAAAGCCATAATCGGCGGTATTCACCTGTTCAGGGGTCATCACAAGAGGGTGCGTAAGACCATTGATGCTTTTAAAAAATGGGGAATAGAGACGATCGTACCCTGCCATTGCAGCGGTTTTTCTATCCAAGCCGCCCTAAGCATTGAAATGCCTGAAGTTTTCCGCTTCTCAAGTACTGGAACGATTATGCTGTTTTGAGAGTACCAATCGATTTGTAACGCTCATTGGCTATCCAGGACATGGAGAAGATGAGAAAGATCAATGATCGGCGCCTGGCAAGTAAAATCACGGCAAAGATAAGCAGTTGGTGCATGATTCACGCTCACGTGATCAGCGCTGAAAGGAGCCAAAGTCCGGACCAAAGATGTCGGGTCATCTTCAGGCAGGAAAAGAACCGAGAGGAGAGGGTTATCAGACCTTTGTAATGCGGTGAGCATTTCCTGCGTTGCCCCGTCTGTTGAGTCCCCGACTACGACTATCTCGATTGACGGTCCCAGAAAGAGTTCAAGCGAGCTCAACATGTGGATGTGAGCGAGGGGGTTGCGCTCGATCAAGGGGGAAAAGTTCTCAAGTGTTTTGCGGGCCAGTTGTTCGAATTTGGGACGCTTGCATAGGCGGTGGAGCCTCATCAGGTTGGCTACCGCAACCGAGTTACCCGCAGGCATCGCGCCGTCATGTTTTTCTTTCGGCCGGCTGAGCAGTGGATCGCTATCTCTAGCGGTGAAGAAGAACCCTCCGTTTTTGTCTTCAAACAACCGGATCATTGTCTCACTCAGTTTCAGTGCCAGTTCGAGGTAGCGAGCATCGAAAAGGGCCTGGTACAGTTCGATGAATCCCCACGTGAGATATGCGTAATCATCGAGGTAACCGGGTATCGCCGCTTCATTTTCCCGAAAGCGATGGAGAAGTGTGTCATCCGGTTTGATCATCCACTTTTTTATAAATTGTGCTGCTTTCGCGGAACGCTGGATCAGCTTTCTCTCCTCCCAGAGTCTGCCGGACCGGGCAAGGGATGCAATCATCAACCCGTTCCAATCTGTCAGGATTTTGTCGTCTTTCGATGGGCGAGGGCGCTGCGTACGTTTTACCAAAAGTCGTTTTCTTCCCATTTCCATAAGCTGTCTCAGTTCATTTTCTGGAAGGACCAGCTTTTCGGCCCACTGTGAAAGCGGATATTTCATATGGAGAATATTTTTTCCATTCGGTTCGTGAGAATGTTCGGGGGTAAAGTTCCCTTCTTCCCTGACTGAAAAAACCTTTTGCAGAGGAAGGGCAAGCTCTGTTCCGAGAACTTCCTCAATTTCCCGGCTGGTCCAGAGGTAAAATTCACCCTCTTTTCCTTCGCTGTCAGCATCTTCAGCTGAATAAAAAGCCCCATCAGAGGAGGTAAGATCGCGGAAGACATACTCATAAATTTCACGGGCAATCTGCTGATATGTATTGTTTTCGAATCCTGCTGATGCTTCAGAGTACGCCATGGCCAAGAGAGCCTGATCGTAAAGCATTTTTTCAAAGTGGGGGACTAACCAGTAGCGGTCAGTCGAATACCGGTGAAATCCGAAACCCACATGATCGAAGATTCCCCCCAGGCGCATGGAGGTAAGTGTCCGTTCACAGAGAATACGCGCTTCGTTATTCCCCGTTTTCATCCAATAGCGCAAGAGAAAGAGCATATTGTGGGGTAGCGGGAATTTCGGGGCAGAACCAAGACCTCCATATTCCCGGTCACTTTGCTGAGCGAGTGCGTGATAACCATTATGGAGCAGCTCTTCCGAGAGTGAACCCGGGGCAGGTTCGAGATCGATGCGTTGCAGTTCAGCGATGATTGTACTACCTGCTTGAGTTATCCTTTCACGATCTTTTAACCAGAGAGATTCGATTCGCATGACGAGCTCCTTCATGCCTAACCGGCCGGTAATCGAACGGGGTGGGAGGTAGGTCGCAGCAAAAAAGGGGATTCCCTCGGGGGTCATAACGATAGAGAGGGGCCAACCGCCGCCGCCGGTCAATAGAGCAGCGACTTTCATGTACAAGTGGTCGATATCCGGTCTTTCTTCACGGTCAACCTTGATGGATATGAATACTTGGTTCATCAGTTGGGCGATTTCTTGGTCTTCAAAGGATTCATGGGCCATTACATGGCACCAGTGACAGGTGGCATACCCTATAGAAAGGAAAATCGGCCGGTCTTTTTGCCTGGCTTGTTCGAAGGCTTCATCTCCCCAGGGATACCACTTAACAGGTTGATAAGCGTGTTGCCTGAGATAAGGGCTTTTTTCGTGTATTAAAAGGTTTGGTTGTTTATCTGTATCCACGGCTTTTGCCCCCCTGGTCTTTAGAGAATACAAACCATGGTTGCACCCTGTATTCCC
>PWXL01000005.1 GCA_003561145.1 Candidatus Atribacteria bacterium | reverse complement strand
TTGTGGCGCTGGCCGCCACAGCGGGAGCCCATCCACCCTCTGCCGTGAACCTTGAGTATGATCCGGAAACCCGGGTACTCACTGTAACCACGCCCCACAGTGTGGGTGACCCCACCGACCATTATATCGACGTGATCACGGTGTCACTCAATGGAGAGGAGATCATCACCCAGTATTTCTTCACCCAAATATCGGCCGGTGAACAGGAGGCTCTCTACCTCCTGATCGACGCAGAATCCGGAGACACCATTACAGTCCTTGCCGAGTGCAACCGGTTCGGTGATGCCGAGGCATCCCTCACCCTGGAATAGGATACATGTAATATTTTGAACCCCTCATTATTTTGCTTGACGACTGAAAAAAACCATGGTAGTATTTTTGAGGACCACGGGTTCCGAGGAGTTGTTGGTCTTCAGGCCGGAAGCCGTCCCGGGAAATACCTGCAGGTGGGGCGATCGGTCTGTTCTGTGACCGCCGGGAGGAATGAGGGGAAAGATACTGCGTCACACCGGCGTGTGATAGAACTTCCAGGTTCGTTGGAACCCGTGGTCTTTTCTTTTGCCCCCATCCGTAAAGGGGCTTTACCCTTTGACCGCTCCCTCAGTTAAGCCTCCCACCAGGTGGCGCTGCACAAACAGGAATATGACAAATACCGGCACGCAAATCATGACAGAGGCCGCCATGAGGTTCCCCCAGTTTGTTTCGTACTGCCCCACGTAATCGAATATACCGCGAGGGAGAGTGCGTTTTTCAGCGCTGGTGATAAAGGTGAGCGCGAACATGAACTCCTGCCAGGTAATGAAGAAAACATAGGACGCCGTCGCACCGATACCGGGCCGCACCAGCGGAATCACCACCTTCCAGAAAGCCTGCCAGCGCGTACAGCCGTCGATCAGCGCCGCCTCCTCAAGATCACGGGGAATACCGGTGAAAAACCCCCGCAGGAGCCATACACCAACCGGCACAGAAAACGTGAGATAGGCGATAATGAGGGCAAGATAGGAGTCGATAAGGCCCACACCACTCATGATACGGTACAAGGGTACTATAATGGCAGCCAGCGGGAAAAGCTGGCTGAGCAGCAGCAAGGTGAAAAAGCCCATTCTTCCGGGGAAATACATACGGGCGAACCCGTAGGAAGAAAAAATGGCCACTCCCAGCACCACCAAGGTTGTGCTGCCAGCCACCAGAAAGCTGTTGAGAAAATAGCGGGCGAACATCGATCCGCGCCCGAATACGTGGAAATAATTTGCCGTTGTCGGCCGCTGGGGAATCAGCCGGGGAGGAACGGTAAACTGTTCATCCGGGGCCTTCAAGGACATGGAAAGCATTGTCGCGAAGGGAAACAGCACAAAAGCTACCAGCAGCACGACGAAGACCCCGGTCACGAACTTCTTGCGGGTTTCAATGGCGCGCCTCATTCCATACTCCCCCTTTTCAGGCTCAAACGAACGTAAATCAAACTGAAGATCAAAAGAATAATAAAGTCGATGACCGCGAAACGCGACGCTTCTCCAAAACGGAAACGCCGAAATCCCAAATCATATATGTAGGTGGGAAAAATATGGCTCGATTCCGCCGGTCCCCCGCCGGTCATAACGTACACCAGCTCGAAGTAGTTGAAAGTCCAGATAAAGGTGAGCAACAACGTAATGGTAATGACCGGCCGCATGGAAGGAAAGGTTACGTGGAAAAATTTCCCCCAATCCCCCGCCCCGTCGATTTCGGATGCTTCGTACAATTCCACCGGTACCGTTTGTAAACCCGCGAGATACATGAGGGTGGAAAAGGCAAATCCCTTCCAGATGGCGGCGATAATAACAGCGTACAACGCCAGCCCCGGGAGGCTCAACCAGGTGAGGGGTTTGTCGATAATACCCAGCATGCGCAAGTAATGGTTGATCATCCCTAACTGGGGGTCATAGAGCAGCCGCCACACCATGGCAGCCACGACACCCGGCATCACCCAGGGAAGAATGACGATGCCCCGTACCAATGCCCGCCCGAAAAAGTTCCGGTTGAGGAGGATTGCAGAGCCCAACCCCAGGATGAATTGGAAAATTATGACCAGCACCGTCCAGATAATTGAATTCGTGAATACCCGCAGGAGCATGGGGGAGGCCAGTAAACGCTGGTAGGCGGCCACACCCAGGAAGCGGGTTGCGGTGAGTGACATATCCGACAGGCTGTAGGTAAAAGTGAGGACCAGCGGGTAAAATAACAATACCGCGAGCAAACCCAGGGAGGGCATGATAAACAGGTATCCTGAAAGCCATTCTCGCTTCATAATCATACCTCTTCCGGCAGGAAGGGAGCCGTGAGGCTCCCTTACTGCACTACAGCGTCAGTTCCCGGCGTAATACTCGTCGAGAATTTGGTTAATTTCCACCGCTGCGTCATCGAGAGCCTGCTGAACTGTTTTTTGTTCCAGCAAAATCGCTGTGGTCGCATTCCGCTGCACTTCGGCAATATCCGGATACTGCGGGAAAATGGGCCGGTACAGCGCGGTGGTCAACTGGTCAAAGATGACCTCCGGATGCAGACGCCGCTCCTGGAGAAATGACACGGCTGCCGCCTGGTTGGCCGGGGTCAGTGAAGATACTTTTTCGTTGACCTCCGTACTGGTCCAATACTCTATGAACTTCCAGGCTTCGTCCTTGTGAGGGGTCATTTCAAAAATGACCATGTTCCACCCGCCAAAGGTTCCGACACTCTCGCTACCGGCTGGCTTTGGGAAATTCCCCAGGCCCCAGTCCATAGCGGGGGCCCGGCTCAGCACGGTATCCTCGCCCCACTCTCCATACCAGAACATGGATACGGAACCTGCGGTAAAGAGCATGAAAGAATCCTCTTCCGTGCGCGCTACTTCACCGGGAGGATTGTACGGCTGAAGGCTCTTGAAAAATTCCATAGCCTCGACGCCTTCGGGAGAATTGAGTACAGCTTCGGTAAAATCTTCGTTCAGCACCGAACCTCCTGCTGAGAAGATAAGGGCATTGGTGATACACTGGATAGCGTCACCAACACCAACAAAGAGAGCTGTTCCCCACTTATCCACTTCACCGTCTCCGCTCGTATCACGGGTCAGCAATTCCGCGTATTCGGAAAATTCCTCCCACGTTACAGGGGGAGATTCCGGATCCAGCCCTACATCACGAAAATGTTCCTTGTTATAGTAATTAAGAGCCCATACGCCCACATCGAAGGGAATACCATAGAGTTTTCCCTGGTACAGAGCCGAATCCCATGCTCCGGAAAAATAGGCTTCTTCGTTTACGGTCTCTGAAACGGCAACATATTCATCGAGGGGAATCACAAACCCGGCTGCCGAAAATTCCGGATTCCAAATCTGATCGACAACCGCTACATCGGGCGGATTGCCAGCGGCAGCGGCGATCAAGAGCTTGTCCCTGTACTCGGCGTAAGGAAATACGGTGAACTTTACGTCAATTTCGGGGTAGATTTCCCTGAATTCCTCCAGCGCCTCTTCCTGGGCACGCTGGAGGTCAACATCCGCCTGCACCATCATCCATACATCGAG
>PWXL01000154.1 GCA_003561145.1 Candidatus Atribacteria bacterium | reverse complement strand
GATACCTGCTTGAATGGAGAACCCTGCGTCCCCGGACTTCGGGACATGACCTGAAGCGAATGGGCATCAGGGAAGGTCCCATATATGCTACAATTCTTGATGAATTGAAAACAGCCAGACTCGATGACCTGGTCCGGAACAAGGCGGACGAGCGGCGTCTCATCAAAGAAATCATGGAAAGGAAGAGGTAGCGTGGAGCAGAGACAGAGAATATTCAGCGGAATGCGTCCCACCGGCAAGATGCATATCGGACACTACCTGGGTGCGTTACGAAACTGGGTTCGGTTACAAGAGGAGTATGACTGTATTTTCGGAGTGGTGGATTGGCATGCTTTGACCACAAGCTTCGAAAACACTGATGACCTGGAACAAAATATCATAGACATGGTGCTCGATTGGTTGAGTGTGGGAATAGATCCGGAACGATGCATCATGATGATCCAATCCCTGGTGCCCGAACACGCGGAACTCCATCTTTTGTTCTCCATGATCACACCAATGGGCTGGGTGGAGCGGAACCCGGTGTTGAAACAACAACTGCAAGACATGGGATTAAAGGAAGTTGTAGGATATGGGCACCTGGGATATCCCGTATTGATGGCCGCCGACATTCTGATATACAAGGCCGTTCGGGTACCCGTAGGCGAGGACCAGGTTCCTCACATTGAAATCAGCCGGGAGATTGCACGCCGTTTTAATCATCTATACAATACGGTTTTTCCTGAACCGGAAGCCATATTGACCGAAACTCCGCGCATACTCGGCATTGACGGCCGCAAGATGAGTAAAAGCCTGGATAACACGATTGGTCTCTCCGAGGCCAGGGACACAATACAGGAAAAAGTGATGAGCATGTATACCGATCCGGAAAAAATCAGGAAAAACGATCCGGGTCATCCTGAAAGGTGCAACGTGTACACCTTTCAGGGCGTAGCAGGGAATCCGAGGATGAGAGAAATCGAAAATGATTGCCGCAGCGGGATATTGGGTTGCGTGGCATGCAAACAGGAGCTTGCTTCGTTCATAATACCATATCTTGACAGCATTACCCCCTATCGGGAACGCTACAACGGTAAGGAACAACTTGCCCGTGAATTACTTTCCGAAGGGAGTGAACGAGCCCGGAAAATGGCCGAATACACGCTCTATGAAGCCAGGTCCGCCATGAAGCTTGCCTACCGGTTTTGATTATGAGAGAAAAGCTGCAACTCAGAGTACAGGAAGCTTCCACCCTGCGGGAGCGCATCAGAGCGTTGGAGGATCTCGCACAACACATCGAAAAAGAAATAAACGAGGTACTGGGAATTGAAGAGGAGAGGGAACTCGAGGAAGAAGGGTTTTCCGCCGACCACTATCTCACCGTACTTACGGATCTTTTTGCCTCATTGCAGGAGCGTGAATCCTTTACTATTCCACCTCCTGTAGAAAGAGCAAAAACCCTGGAAAGCCGTGAAATCCTGGAAATGGTTCATCCCGGCCTGAGCGAACTGCTTACCTTGTACCGGCGTTATCTCGGGGATGAAAAGAGTGGGCGGGACATTACCATTGACGATGAGTTCGACAACCTCATCGACAGGCGAAGGGAACAACTCGAGCAGTTCTTCTACCACCATCCGGACCGTTGGTTCCCTATGGAAGAACTTTTCCGGGGGATTGGAGGACGCAAAGAAGTAATCGCGACATTTTTGGTCATTCTCGACCTGGTATTCCGCAAAGAGATATCCACCCGCGACAAGGAAGGAAAGGTGCTGTTTCGCAGATTATGAAGGACAGGATTCATGTTCGTTGTCTTTTTGAAGCCATGCTCTTTGTTTCACCCCATCCCGTCTCCTTGAAAGAATTAGCGGCGTTGGCGAACGTGGAAGAAGAAAGAGCAGAGCAGTGCCTGGAAGAACTTTCCGCCAGGTATAAAGAAACATCCGGTGCTCTCCTGGTACGGCGTGTCGGGGGGGACTGGCACATGGTTGTGTGTCCCGACTACGGCGAAAAACTGAAAGAACATCTTCGGATACAGGTCAGAAAAGGACTCTCAAGGGCTTCTCTTGAAACACTTGCTCTTGTTTCCCTCTTGCAGCCTGTAACCAAGGGTGAAATCGATCTTCGCCGGGGAGCCGATTCGGCGGCTTCCATAAAAACCCTGCTCGAACGCGGGCTCATCACGATAGGCGGCCGGCGTGATGCCCCGGGGAAACCATTCCTGTACCGGGTGACACCGAAATTTTTCCACCTTTTTGGTATCGAGGACCAGGAGGACCTGGAGCGATTGCAAAAAATTGCTTCGACGCCGGGGGATGAGGAAGAAACCTGGTGAACGCTTCTTTTCGAATCAACAAGTACCTGGCCTTAGCGGGGGTTGGTTCCCGGCGCTTGTGTGACCGTTTGGTCCAAGACGGACGGGTAAGAAAAAACGGCCACCCTGTCGCTTCACCGGCTGAAAGCGTGACAGATGATGATGTGGTGGAAGTTGACGGAAAAAGAGTCAGCCGGTATAAAGAAAAGATATATATTATGTTCTACAAGCCACGGGGTGCCCTCACGACTGCAAGAGATCCCCAGGGGCGACCTACTGTTATGTCCTACCTCAAGGACCTTCCCTTTCGTCTTTTTCCGGTAGGAAGGCTTGATGCAGACAGTGAAGGATTCCTCCTGTGTACCAATGACGGAGAGGCGGCATATGTCCTGACACACCCCCGTTTTGAGGTTGAAAAGCGTTACCGGGTGTGTGCCTCCGGACAATTGACCCGTCATCACTTAGAGCGGATGCGCGGCGGTATAGTTTTCAAGGGAGCAACCTACCGCATTCTTTCAGGATCGGTGATAGCATCACACTCTCATCTGACCATAGCTGAAGTGATACTCACGGAGGGGAAAAAACACGAAATCAGAATCCTGTTTGATTCGATGGATTGTCCCGTGTTAAGATTAATCCGGCTGTCTATGGGCCCCCTGTGCCTTGATGACAGGCTGCTTCCAGGGAGCTCGAGACATCTCACCCGCCAAGAAGTTCATGTGCTTCATGAGTATATCAAGGAGAAAAAACATGGACACCATGAATGCTGAGCATGGATTACTCCAAGTATATTACGGCAACGGAAAAGGGAAAACCACGGCGGCGCTGGGGCTGGTGTTGCGGGCCGCTGGTCATGGTTGGCCTGTCCTGGTGATACAATTTTTTAAAAAAAGCCTCACCGGGGAGCTGGTAGCGGTTCAATATCTTCCCGGTGTGGATTTTTTCCAGTTCGGCACCGGCAAGTTCATCTCGAAAAGCCACATCGAGGAAGCTGATCGCAGAGAATGGATACTCGGTTGGGACATGGCCACAGAACATCTCTCAAGCGGCAGGTACCGGCTCATCATACTTGATGAACTGGCCTATGCCTTTTCACTCGGCCTCCTGCAGTGGAAGGAGGCTGCTCATGCCTTGCAGGAGAGGGCTCCCGGCACAGAAGTCGTCATCACCGGCAGATCAGTACCGCAGGAATTACTCACCCTCGCGGATCTTATTTCTGAAATACGCATGGTGAAGCATCCCCTGCAAAGAGGTGTCTGTGCCAG
>PWXL01000214.1 GCA_003561145.1 Candidatus Atribacteria bacterium | reverse complement strand
TTGCGAGCTCCACCCCTATATGGTGTGTGGCAATCCATGCCGTGCTTCTTATATTCTGAATACTGAATACGGAATTCTGAATCCTGTTTTCCTTGCCTGCCGCGTCGCTTTGCTTTTCGCAGTGACGGACGAAGGCCGTGAGGAGGAAAAGACTCACTTCTTACTCATATTGAGCGTACGCCTTCAACCGCGGCAGCGATCCCTTCTGCATCCACTTCTCTGGAGGTAACAAAGCGAATGGTGGAGCGGGCCGCGGCAGTTGCCAAAACGTTCAAACCGGCAAGCTTGTTCACCAAGTCTTCTGCCGTATAGGGTGATTCGGAGATATCGGCCAATACAAAATTCGTTTGTACCCGGTCCGTTTCCACCCTCACACCGGGAATACGGGACAAACCTTCGGCCAGCATGCGGGCGTTACGGTGATCTACCTGTAACCGTGCAATATTTTCCGGCTGCAAGGCTACCAACCCGCATGCACACAACCAGCCGGTCTGACGCATACCGCCTCCCAGCATTTTTCGGTACCTGCACGCTTCGCGGATAAAAGGTTCAGATCCGGCTAAAACCGATCCTACCGGCGCACCCAAGCCCTTGGAAAGGCTTGCCATTACCGAATCCGCACAGCCCGCGATAACCGAAGGTTCAACCCCAAGAGCCACGGCTGCATTCCACAACCGCGCACCATCCAGGTGAACCGCAAGGTGCAAGCGTCCGGCCAGTTCCCAGATCTCTTTCATATTTTCCAGGGGTGGGATTATTCCTCCGTACCGGTAGTGGGTGGTCTCCAGGCAGATAAGGGAAGAACGCGGGTAATGAATATCTTCTGGCCGAACAGCCGAGGCCACTTCATCTGCTGTGGGAATACCACTGAGATTTCGTACACCACGCAACATGAGACCGGCTACAGCAGCCGCCCCTCCGGTTTCCGATGACCGTATATGAGCGCTTTCCTCCAGGATAACTTCTTCACCCCGCCGGGCATGCGTAAGCAGAGCCACCAGGTTCCCCATGGTTCCGCTGGGAAGAAAAATTGCCGCGTCTTTTCCGAGAACTTGCGCGGCGTATTGCTCCAGTTCCTGCTGGAGGGGGTCTTCCCCGTATACCGAATCACCAAGTACGGCACGGAAGGCCTCTTCCCTCATACGCTCGTCTGGAAGGGTTATGGTATCCCTGCGTAAATCAACGACCTTCACAATAACCTCCCTGTGGTCCTTCCTGGGGCAAAAAAGGACAGTCATTCTTTGATAAAAGAAGTGAATATCTCCCGAAACACATTTTTTACCTGTGCTGAGAGATCAGCGCCTTTTTTCATTTCGTCCATGTAGTAGCCCCATATGCCGGCATGCATTATCCTGACCAGTAATTCCCCTTCTACTTCCATACCGCCACGTGTCTCTACCTTTCCCACTTTCGCCCCCGCTTCCCGCAGGATAACACGATGCCGGTCAAAAATCGACTTGAATTTTGCCTGGACTTCTGAGTGTCGAAAAAAATCATAACCAGCCCGTTCGAAGATAAGCAGGTAATCACGCTTTTCTCTCAATAATAAGAAATGGTTTTCCACCAGTTCCCCCAATATTTCACTTTTTCGCTTACCCTCGGTTTTGAGCGTGAGCACCTGTTCAAAAGCCTTGTCCACCAGGTCCTCCACGAGGCACATCATCAAGTCCAATTTACTTTTGAAGTAGTAATAGATGGTGGACTTTTTTACCCCGGAGGCTTCTGATATCTCTTCCAGCGTGGCGTCAAAATAGCTTTTCTGCGAAAATATCTTTACAGCTGCACGGAGAATCTGGTTCCTTTTTTCTTCCAAATGTATATTTTTCAGCTGATTGTGCTTTGCATTGTTTCTCAAGAGTTTCTCCATTGAATCCCTCAATTATTCCTCTCCATCAAAATACGTAGCTGGCGGTGAGAAACACTCCGTCCCCTATATCTCCCAATTTGCTGCCCTGTGGTCCACTCGAAAAAGAAGCGGTGAGTGTGATATTCCAGTCAACATCAGGTTTATAGCTTATCCCCAGCGCGTTTACCATGCTGCCGTCAGCAAGGCTGAGACCAGAGGTGATAAAAGGTTTCCAGCGTCCGTCAGAGCTTTCTCTTTCAGCCTGTAAAAAAAGGTATGAGGATACATCGTCTCCTTCCTCAAAAGGTGTGCCCAGGGAATATATCAGGTTCAGATAGATATCGTCATCGGTTGTATAATCCATCCCCAATGCCGCTTTCCAGTAGGGATACGTCAATATCTCCTGCTCGTATGCTTCGGTCGGATCGGGTGGAACAACGGTCATTGACCAACGCTCAGGAATGAACAGCGCAACGTCTCCGCGGAAGGTCGCGCCGGGCAAGGCGCGCAACTCGCCCTGAAATTCAAGACCCAGCGTACGCCGGCGCGGATACCCCATGTGAACTTCAGCATACACTTCATCTCCAGCTGTTCCCTCCATAACTTCCACCCTGGAGGGAAAAGGATTGAGGTAGTACCCATCGTGATAACTCAGGGCCACATCAACGGAACCGATATGACCACGTGTGCGCACACCCCACAACGGCGCACCGAATCCTGTTGCAGGTTCGCTGTAATCGAGGCCTATCATCAGATCCGCTGGAGACACTTCAAAAAGCGGTGCAAGTTCCGCCGCGAGCATGCCCTTCTGCAGGGGTTCCGGAATGACATTGGGGGTAAAATATGGCTGATACACAAGCTCGATTGACCAATCGAAGGTATGATACCACTCAAACTGAACGGCGGGTACGGGGATCTTTTCACCCATGAAGCCTTCACCGATCCCGGGAGACAGAGGTATGGGATTCACGACGTCCACGGGGCTCAGTATATCACTCGCTCCCCATGGTATTTGGATATACCCCAGTCGGAAATCTGTTTCATCCCAGGGTGCCTGGAAGCCTTCCAGGTATATTTCACGGATTCTCAACGGATCGGTATCTTCCCGGAAACGGAGAGTAAGCTCAACCCCGGCCCAGAGCCGGTCACTTATGGAAGTATGATATTCAAGGTCGAGCTCCAACCCATAATCAAGCTCTCCACTATCGAGATCCCAGGAGGTGTCCAAACGGGCCTCGCCGGTGATACGCGCTCCGGCTGAACACGAGATACACAGCACACAAACCGCCACCAGGAACGAGGGCAGAACGAATTTCATAACAAGGCATCCCTATAGTTCCGGCCGCTGGATGGTCCGGACACTGAAGAAGTTAGCCGGAAGGTCGATGTCGTCCTCGATTTCCTCGAGTTTCAACACACTACGGCTGTTCTCTTTAACGTCGGAAAGGCTGATCTCGCGGAAACGAACCGTTCCATCTTCCAGCTCTTCCACCTCCAACACTTCGAGCACCCGCCACAGTGTTTCCTCCAGGTCATAAAAATCAATCCGGCTGAAGAAAAACAGCTCCTTATCAACTTTCATCACCTGGCGTGAATACTCGCTCTCCGGATCCAGTGGGAAAAGCTCTATGATGTAGTTTTCTTCGTCTTCGCCGGTCAGCTCATATTCATAATCCTCGCGTTCAAAACCACCGCCTATATCTTCGTATGTAAAATTCGTACCGGCGAAGGTTTCCTGCCTCCCAGCGCCGGCGATACGGCGGACTCTCCGGTAAGCGGGCATATACAGGTTTATTTGATCGCCGTCTTCCAGGCTCAGAAGCGTAATGTTACGTACACTGGCCGGGCTCAGAAAACGGAAAATAGTGGAAACGGTACCGTCGTCCTCTTCCTGGCTATACATGATCACTTCCCGCAGCTCCTCCCGTCCCCGGGAGTCCACTACCAAAAGAGATCCCAAAGAACGGGAGGTGGTTACTTCAGCCTGTCTTTCTTCCATCTCATCGAAGATATCATCAGCTGTCAAGGCATATGCCGACGCCGTAAAAGCCCCGGCAACAAAGAACATGAAAGTAACAAAGAGTACGAGTTTTTTCATGGTTATTTTCCTCCCTTAGTGGATATATTTCGAAATACTTTTTCCTCCGCCTGCAGTATGAGGGGAAGCAAAAACATGGTGAAAACAACACTTGACAATAACACCGTGGCTACCAGCGACCCGAAAATCCTCAGCATGCTGATGTTTGACGTCGCCAGGACATAAATCCCGCCTGCCACCGCCACCGAGTTGAGAAAAATACCTCTCCCGGTGCGGGTTATGGTCGTATATATCGCCCCGGCGGGGTCTTGTCCCTGCTCGTTATACCAACGGTACAAAAAGTGAATGGTATAGTCGATACCCGCACCGATAGCTATACTCGCTACCATCAGGGTTGCGATATTCAGTGGAACCCCAAAGTGACCCATCAAGCCGAAGGATGCGAAAACAGTGAGAGCGATGGGAATCATGGCAATTACCGCTTTTTTCCCGGAACGCAATTGCAGCAAGAGAAGGCCGAAAACGATTAAAAACGCAAGAGCTGTACTGCGTGATTGCTGGTTGAATAACTTACCGGTGATATAATTGTTAATCACAGGGCCTCCCGTTATCCGGTAGGCAAGGCTGAGATCGGAACCCTGGGCCGGCATATACACTACCTCGTCCAGAACCTGGTAAAAGACAAAATCAAAACTGTCGTCAAATACCATCCCGCCGATTTTTTCCGATACCGCAGCCCGCACAGACTCGACCTTGCGGGATGCGGATACTTGCTCCTCAGCGAAAAACAACAGATCTGCCAGGTACCAGGCGTCCATTTCATCCAATCCTAATTCTTCCTCGATAATCACTTCGAGCTCCTCATCCCTGTTCATGTACCAACCGGCAAGCACACCGGCGACTTCCTCCGGCGTAAAACCCAAATCTTCGATTTCGAGCACCATGTAATGAGCGACTTCCTGTGCAAACGCCTGATCCGGTGAGAAGAACTCATCAAGGGGGGTTTCAATATAATCCAGGACCAGTTTCTGAACGGCTTCTCGATCGAAGGGATTCACGCCGAAAATTACGAGGTCATCGACCACGGTATGTGCGAGATATTCGGCAGCTCCTTCCTCAGTCACGGCAGCGGAAACCACCGAGGCGGGCCGCTCGCTCAGAAAAGCGTTAAAATCGGAAATTTCGGAGGAAAGAGTCTGGGAATCAATTTCCTTGGCCCGGTACTCTACCAGTGTAGAGCGCTCATCATCGCTGATCCTGCCCTGGAAATAGTTATTGTCCTCCACGAAAAACCACAGGTTATCCACCTTGTCCCGTGTCGCGGGAACTGCCCTCCATCCCTCAAACGCTTCATTGAGATCCATGATAAGATCCGCCACGGAGGAGCCGTCCCCGAAAGCGTGGTATCGGTCTCCATAATGAGCCAACCGTACCATTTCCCGTAACGTGTAAGGATCGCGAACACTGTCTGCTTCCAGGTAGACATAGGTGGAATCCGTCCCCCCAAAACGTTCTTCGAAGTAGTCAAGGAGTTGGATAATGGGATGATCGGCACCCATCATATCCTCGACACTCATTTCTACCTCGATGAAAGGAATACCCAAACCCAAGAATACCAGGAGCGCCACCATCACACTCAAAACCAATTTTTTTCGATTGGTGACCGCAAAAGCAATCGCTTGCAGCATGCGGTGAAGCGCATCCCTCTTTCCTTCCTGTCCTTTGAGGTATTGACGAGGTGGAGCCTTGGGGGTAAAGACATGGTAGTATGCTCCCAAGGAAAATGTAGCGAATACCAGCCCGAAAAAAATTCCCAGGGTAGAAAACAATCCAAAGTCGGAAACCGGGCGGATTTCGGCGGTGAGCAACGACATAAAGCCTCCCATGGTCGTTAATGCACTCAGAGTTATGGGAAAAAACATGACTCGTAACGTACGCTCGGCCGCTTCATCACAGCTTCCATGACCGCACTCTTCATGGTAGCGGTTGATAAAATGGATGCCATAGGCGGTGACCAGGGCCAGCAGCATGATCGGCAAGGCAGCCGATATGATGGAAAGGGGCTTTCCTATGGCTGCGGAAATACCTATGGTTACAATGGATGCGAAGACCGCAATGAAGATAGGCAGCAACACCCCGCGTAGAGAACGGAACCCCCAGTAGAGGATAAGCAGAAGGGCAAGCGCCGCCAGCGGAGTGAGGGTTACCATGGTGCTCTGGGCGTCCCTGGCACTTTCCCTCTGTACGATAGGCATGCCGAAATAGGTAATCTCCGCGTTCCCTTGCAAAGGTTCGGTGGCTTCGATCACCCGGTCGATGGCCTCATACTCGTCAACTTCATAGTAAAATGCTACCGAAAGAATCGTCCCCTGGCCGTCCTCGGTCACCAACCGGCCCCAGATCTGGTCATCCTCCTCCACGTCTTTCCGCAGCCAGAGAGCCTCTTCCGCCGTGCTGGGGAGAACATCCATTACCTCCCGTACTTCGATGCCGAATTCAGTGGTCAACACCCGCGGCATATTGGTGAGGGCATTGACACTTTTCACTTCGGAGAGGGTTTCCACTACCTGTACCATTTCCTCAACTGTGGCAAGGTTTTCCGGAGTGAACAGGTTGTCGAACTCGAGCGCTACCAGCATTGATTTGCGCTGAAACCCCTCAAAAACATCCTCCAGTGAGTTGAAGAAAGAAACCTCCGGGTCTCCTTCCGGCACGTACTCGGTAAAATCATCCTCAAAGCGGAGATCACGCACACTGAAAAGAGAAAAAAGAATCAAGGCTGCCGTGACAATCAAGATCAGTTTTGAATATCTAATCGTCGAGCGGGCTAGTTTGGCCATACACGTTCCTCCCTCTCAATATATGTATGTACTTATTTATGTACTGACCGTTCAGTCGAAAACATACCCGATGATCTTACAAGAATAATAAAGAACATTCAACTCTTCATAGTACACATTATGTCCATAGTGACAATTATTCTTATTCCTGAATTCTATCTCTTGAATGAATACTGGTTCATTCTTTTTTCCAGAGGTTTCGGAAACTTCCCAGGACGCGGAAAAAAGATGTTGAACGTTCGAGTTCATTCACCATCAACCGGAAACGTTCCTCAACCAAGTTTCCTTCCCAATCAACGTAAAAGAGGTATTCCCATGGCTTACCTGGCTGGGGCCGCGACTCGAGTTTCAGTAAATTCACTTCTCTCTCGGCAAATATTTTCAATACCGAGAACAGGCTCCCCGGAAGGTTGGCCACAGTGAAAAAACATGATACTTTGTCATCATCCGGCGAAGGAGTAAAAAACCGGGACAAAATTATGAAGCGGGTAAAATTACGTGGATTGTCTTCAATTTCTTCTTCTAAAAGCTCGAGA
This sequence comes from Candidatus Atribacteria bacterium, assembly GCA_003561145.1. Taxonomy (GTDB): domain Bacteria; phylum Atribacterota; class Atribacteria; order Atribacterales; family Atribacteraceae; genus Nitricultor. The sequence continues at coordinate 6,054 of PWXL01000214.1, read as the reverse complement.
CGATGGCGAATAATAGCCTCCTCGCTCGAAATACACCCGGCCCCTTTTCCAAATTCAGCCGCACGGCGTGCGGCCTCTTCCGTGTTACCCACATTCAACACCTTCACACCTTCACTGTTTTCTAAAAAACGGCCGCACTGGGCAAAGCCCTGGGGGTGAGCAAAGAGAATCTGCATATTTTCATGTCTCGTCCCCGGAAAAACCCCCAAATGCTGGGATACCCGCACGAATCTTTCACCTACAACGTATATACCGGAATACTCGAGCAATAAATCATAATTGGCATGAATACTTCCGGTAATGGTATTCTCCAGGGGAACCACTCCATAATCGGCATTGCCCGTGGAAACGGATTTAAATACTTCACGAAAATGAGAGCTGGATAAGGGATGGGCGTTTTTCCCGAACGCGCGGCGTGCGACCTGGGAGCTGAAGGAACCAGCGCTTCCCAAAAAGGCAACGGTGACCTCATCTTCTTGTGAAACTCCCTTTTCCTGCTCGTACGTTTCAGGAATTTTTGAGGCCCGTGTGAGTTCTTTCCCTACCAGTACACCGATAACAGACAGTTCATTTATCAAGCGTCGGAATCCTTCGAAAGAAAGGCTCTGAGGTCCGTCTGAGAGTGCACGATCGGGATCGGGGTGGACTTCTACCATTACCCCGTCCGCTCCACAAGCCACAGCCGAGCGTGCCATGGGAATGACCTTTTCCCGTAAACCCGTGCCATGACTGGGATCGACAATCACTGGTAAGTGCGACAGTTCTTTGATCAGGGGGATAGCAGTAAGGTCCAGGGTATTGCGGGTCAATCGTTCGATACTGCGTATTCCCCGCTCACACAAAATAACCCTGAAATTACCCAAGCTGAGAATATATTCGGCTGCCATCAAGAGATCTTCCACCGTCGCTGACATACCACGCTTCAGAAGGACAGGTTTGCCCAGTTTTCCCACTGCCTTCAAGAGTTCGAAGTTTTGCATGTTCCTGGCACCAATCTGTACCACATCCGCATATTGGGCGACTATGGCTGCGTTTTCAGGACTGGTGGCTTCGGTGACAACAGGAAGGTCGAACAGCTCCCTCGCACGCGCTAAAAGCGCTAGGGCTTTTTCGCCCATTCCCTGAAAGCTGTAGGGGGACGTACGGGGTTTGTACGCACCGCCCCGCAACAGGTGCGCTCCCCGGCGGCTCACTTCTTCGGCGGTGCGGAAGATCTGTTCCTCAGATTCCACCGCGCAGGGGCCTGCTATCACGGTCAAATTCTCACGACCTATTTCCGTTCTTCCTACAGTGAACTCAGTCCCCTCCGGCCGAAAGGCGCGGTGTACCAGTTGATAGGGGGTCCCCGTCTCAACAACACGTTCCACCAGTTTTTCCCCTGTCAATTTTTCAAGGGGGAGCTTTTCCTCCGTCACAAGCAGTGTGGCGGCTTTCGTATCAAGGAAAAAAGGTGAAAAACGAAGCTCGCCGAGCGACCGGGTTATGCCGTCTTTCTCCTCCCGGGTAAGCTTTTTCACAAAAACAGCAATCATTGTAACCACCCTCCGAAAATACATTTCCCCGAATAGTAACAAAAATACTGTTGAGCACAGACAAAGTCAAGCTGGCTGCGGTATAATTTCAGGAAAGCGCAGGGAGACAGGTGTTATGGAAACAGAAATGAATACCCATATTGAGAATATCGGCACTGAAATAGCGGAACTCATCGAGCGGGGAATGCTGGCCCAGGTAAAATCACGACTGCAAGATATCCACCCGGCTGATATCGCTGAGATCATGGAGTACTTGAATGAAAAAGAACAGGTGGTCTTGTACAGGCTTCTCTTAAAAAATACCGCTATCGAGGTATTCGAACAACTCGATTTCGAACAGCAGGAACATCTCCTTTCCCATTTCACCGATGACAAGGTCGCTGAAATTCTCAACCAGATGTCTCCCGACGACCGGACCGAGCTATTTGACGAACTGCCGGCCAAGGTGGTAAAAAAACTTCTTCCGCTTTTAAATTTTGAACAGCGTACCATCGCTTCCCTGTTGCTCGGCTATCCCGACAACAGTGCCGGCCGTATCATGAACCCCCAGTTTATCGACCTTAAGGAATACCAAACAGTGAGCCAGGCAATCGATCGGATACGCAAAATATCCCCCCCGGAAGAGCTTACGTATATTGCTTATGTCATCGATGCCGAAAGGCGTCTACTGGGTACGGTCACCCTGCGCAAGCTCGTACTTTCAGATCCCCAGACCCTCATCCGTGATATTATGAACCGGGAGATTATTTTCGTGCGTACCGATGATGATCAGGAACAAGTCGCCCGCACCATACAGAAATACGACCTTGTCGCTGTACCGGTTGTCGACCGGGAAGAACGCCTGGTGGGAGTGGTAACGGTAGATGATGCCATAGATATTATCGAAGAGGAAGCTACCGAGGATATCCATCGCCTGGTTGCCATTCAAACCACCGAGGACGAATACCTGCGAAGCGGTATCCTGGACAGGGTCAAAAACCGTTTCGTCTGGCTTGCTGTCTTGCTCGTGGGGGGGACCCTCACGAGCTTTGTCATGCAGGGGTTTTCCGAGTACCTGGAAGCAGTGGTCGCCCTTGCCTTTTTTATCCCCCTCCTTATCGACACCGGAGGAAACGTGGGCAGCCAATCAACCGCCGTAATGGTTCGCGGGTTAGCCCTTAATGAAATCGACCGTCGTAACTACTGGAAATTGGCAGGCAGCGAACTGATCATAGGTTCAGTTTTAGGGGTTCTCTTAGCCCTTATCGGTATTTTTCGGGCGGTTCTGCTGCACGAAGGTATGATCATCGGCCTTGTTGTGGGCATATCACTCTGGGTAATCGTCGTTTTTTCAAACCTCCTGGGGTTTTTTCTTCCCGTAATCCTGAGAAAACTGGGTATTGACCCTGCTCTTGCCGCCACCCCGGTTATCACCACGCTCGTGGACGTGGGAGGTATTATCATGTATTTTCAGATTGCCCGTCTGCTGCTTCACTGAGCGACTGCAGAGAGGAAAAAAAATTTCTCGCCTTTCGGCGTACCTCGGCCAGGCATTCCTCACATCCTGCTATTTCACCTGTACGATCAAACCCACGGAAAAAGGCATCACCGGTGTACTCACACCCGAAGGAATCAAAAAAGTAACGGGTTGTGAGCTGTACTCCGTCAAAAAGTTTTTTCCCCCGTGTCGCGCCTACTGAGAGAAGGAATCCTTTTTTGGGCGGAAAGGTCTCTTTCAAAAAATATTTGCGAGACCACACACACTGCGTACGATCGATAAAGGCTTTCAGGGAAGCCGGAAAGCCATAGAAAAAAACAGGTGCGCTGAGAACCACCCCGGTACACTGTATGAGCAGTTCAAGAGCTTTCTGCATATCATCGGAAATTACGCAGAGTCCAGTATTTTCGCAACTGCGGCAACCCCGGCAATGTTCAATATTCATTTGAGCGGGAACCAGTATCTTCACTCCCGTCACTCCCGAACATTCTTTTAAGAATGTATCCAGTAACATATCGCTGTTTCCTTGCCGGCGTGGACTCCCCAAAATTGCTACTATTTCCATGGTTTCTCACCTCACAGTTCCTTTATGATACACTGATGAGAAAAAAACGGGTAGGAGTATACTATACATGGACAAGACCCTGTTTTACTTTGATACAGAAACAACTTTTTCCTGCCGCTGCGGCATAACCCACCATATTCCAACACGGCGTACCCTTCTTGGAAATGGTGTACTGAAGGACGTGCCGTCCGTACTCCGTGAGTTGGAAACAGGAAACCGGATATTACTCTTATGGGACGAAAATACCTATCATGCGGCAGGAAAAGCCCTGGAGAATCTACTCACTTGTACCGGATTTCAGACCATCCCGGGCCTGATCCAACGGCAAAAACGTTTCAGGCATCTCGAACCTGATGAAGAAGCCCGCTCTCAAGTAGGCCGTTTCCTCCAGGAACAACCTGAGTGTATCATAGCTGTAGGTTCAGGAGTCTTGAATGATCTCGCAAAGTTCATAGCCCACCGCGCTGGTGTACCCTATGCCGTGGTGGCCACTGCTCCCTCCATGGATGGATACTCTTCCCCGGGAGCTCCCATGCTGGTTGGAGGATACAAGATCACCTATGATGCCACTCCCCCCCTGGCTATCTTCATGGACCTCGATATATTGACTCGTGCCCCCCTGCCCCTGATACAGTCGGGATTTGCCGATCTCGTGGGGAAAACCACGGCCAACGCCGATTGGACCATGCGGCATCTATTGCTCGATGAGTATGAATGCACCTACACCTGGGACCTGGTACGAGACGCCCTGGCTTTTCTGGAAAAGAATGCCGAGCGAGTACAAAAACGAGAAGAGGAGGCCATCTTCGCTCTCTGTGTAGCTCTGTTGAATTCGGGCTTCAGCATGACCATCACCGGTGATTCCCGGCCGGCCTCCGGAGCAGAACACCTGGTCGCTCATTATCTCGAAATAATGAGCCTGCAGAGAGGATGGGACCCCTCTTTGCACGGCTTGCGGGTAGGTACCGCTACGGTACTGGTAAAAAAACTCTACGACTTTTTCCTTCCTCTTCTTCCTTCCCTTGACTGGAAAGGGTTGCTTAAGAACACTCACAACGAAGAAACCCTCGAAAAAGTAGCGCTTCATTTCGGACCCTTGTATCCTTTTATCGAGAAAGAAACCCGTAAGAAAATCACGCAACCGCCTGTTCCCGACAACCGTACCGATGATGTAGAATTCCTGCGCACACTTGAAGCCGAAGTACGGGACAAACTTTCTCCTCTCCCAGATCCCTCTCTTACTCTGGCACGCTGTGGAGCTCCCCTTACCTTCGATGATATGGGTTTTTCTCCCCAAGCGGTCTTGGACGCCCTGCGCTATTCCCGATTCTTGAGATCCCGGCTTACCATCCTTGATATCCTCGACAGGGCAGGTCTGCTGGACGAGGCGATACATTGTGCCATGAATACAGGCTAAAATGGGTATTATGCTTTCCCGGTGAACAGAAATATACCGGTTTTTATATAAATGGCAGGCTCTGTTCAATCCACGCCGGGTTCATAGAACCCCGCTGGTAAACCTCCCCGTTAGGGCTCACAAGCAACACACGTGGAACACCTCTGCCGCTGAAAAACTGGTCCTGCACTGCACCATCCCTGTCAAGAAGAGCCGGGAATGTCAAGCCATGAGCGGTCTTGAACTGGTTCACCATGGGCATTGTGATTGTGGGGTTCGCGGTGGTTATCGTTCCTATAAGGAGGATCATAAGACCCGGCGAATCCTGGTATTTTTGATAGAGATCTTCAAGGTCTGGTGCGTGCCGGTGACAGAAACCACAGTTATTGTGGAAAAACACGATTGCTACCGGTCTTCCCCGGTAATCACTGAGAGAAACCATGTTCCCGTCGGTACTGCGCAGGGTGAAGTCAACCGCGTCAGGGGATTCGGGGATACCGTTTTCGCCGTTATCCCCCCCGTTTCCGGGTTCGGGCTTTTCACCACCGTTTCCAGGTAAACCGGGAAAGAGAAAACAACCAGAGAGGGATAGAAGCACGGCACACACAACAACGAGCATTCCGTAACGAAAACCGCGGACCTTCATACATAATGCCCCCTTTACCGGCAACCGGCCAGGAGTCTCTTCGCTGAGGTGTTATCAAACCGCTGTTTGCACCAACAGCACCTGCCCGCTAGGCTGGGTATTTACTTCTTCACTATAGTACGTACCTGAGTCGGGAAACACAATCGTATTGAAAAATATTTCTCTTTACTTTTTGTCATCAACAACCTTTCCCGAGAGAACCCCCCCTGCCTCGCCCATAACCGCCACCCGTATGAGCTCTCCCTCCGTAACATGCGGCGGACAGGTAAAGTGGACAGGAAGATAGGTATCGCTATGACCGAAACCTTCTTTTTCGCTCCTTCTTTCTACTACAACAGGAACGGTACTGCCAAAAAACTTTTCCCGGTAACGCTTTTCGCTTTCCTCGGCTATGGTACGCAACAAACGCTCCCGCTTTTTTTTCTCTTTTTCCGGCAC
>PWXL01000155.1 GCA_003561145.1 Candidatus Atribacteria bacterium | reverse complement strand
CGAACTCCAGCACTTCGCTTCCCCTTAAAAACTTCTTGACCTGTTCTACTGTAGTGAGCTTTTGGTCGTTCATAATGAGATGCATGTCTCAATCATAAACGAGATACCTGCCTTCAGGCTCATCTTGTGTTGGAAATCGATGATCTCTTCAGGCTCATCTTGTGTTGGAAGAGACTTGCTACTATTGTAATGTATAAAAGAAAGGTCTATAATTACATCACTATTCTACGTTGAAGCCACATCATACCACCGCTTTCATTTCCAATACCACAGGATTCCTAGGATTCCTGTTCTACGAAAGTACAACCATTATCAAGGGGATATCTTATACGCCGTACATTTACCAGCAATCATTGAGGACGCATAACAATTCTTGCTTACTCTGGCAAGAGGTTCTGTATTGTGTACGTGTGTGGAAGGCCATCTAGAGGAGTTTACAGGGGGAATTATTACCACTGAGAGGCACCGACGGGTTTATTATGCTCATAAGAAAGCGAGGGTTTAGAAGATGGTTGCTCTCAGCGAAGGGTTTTGGTCTTTTTATGAGAGGCGTTTTTCTTCTAAGTTTTTTGGGTTGGCTGTTTTCTGTTTTCTGTTCATCCTGTTCACCATAGCGGTCAACCCCGTGCAAGCCTGGGAGTGGAGGCCGGTTGATTCTTTTGTTCTTTGGGAACCGGATAAAGAAGCAGAGCGGTTGGCTGGTGAACTTTTGGATGCAAGGAGTATCTCTGAGATCGAATCCCTAATATTTGAGGTTCTGGGGTTTATTGGGGTGACGGTCTACGATGAAGTGGGGAATATTATTTTACCGGGAAATGAAGATTTTTCAGAAGAATTTTACCTCTATAACTTCCAGGTTTCGCTCCTGGCTCGTTCTTTTGAGGAAAAAAGATATATTCCGCTTAACAATGTTATCCAGCTCTGGGGAGAGCTGGGTTTAACAATAAAGGGTACGCATGGTGTATACGAAAAGGCAACTCCGGAAACGATAGAGAGGGCCATGCGTTCCCTTCGTAGCTGGGCTGAAGAGAATCCCCATGACCCGGGAGGTTTTATCATCCGCCTCATTGATGAACTGGGTGATCGTGAAGAGTACTCCTTTGATCTTCTCGGGCAACCGGAAGACGTGGAATTCGAAGAACCCCTTGATCTCACAGGGATCATGAAGGAAAGCCTGCGACAGCAGATGAAGGAATTACTGGAATATGATGATACATTGGACCTGAGCGAAGAGGAGATAGAGGCGTATGTTGAAGCTGCAATAGCTGGTGATACGCGTTCGATGATGGTTGTATTGATGGGTGAAGAAGAAGTGAAAAAATTAGAAGAATTTTTACCGGAAATAATTTCCTCTACCAGGAGGGATCTCCGCGACCCCGAAGGGCTTAGTGATATGATCCCGGAAGAGAGAAGGATCATGGAAAAACAAGCCGATCACTTTGAACGCCTCGAAAGAGTTTTAGCCGGTGATACTCCGGAAGAAATTACCGAGCAGAGCACCATTGATACATTGCGTGACTACAGGGATGCCTCTCTGATCCGGGAAAGAGAAAAGTTTCAGCAGACACAGGAACTCATGGACCAACTGAGAGAGGAACAGGTGGATGCATTAAGGCAGGCTCAGGTGGCAGAAAGGGTAGTCTGGGCACTTTATGAATTAGGGAACTATGGTAGGTTTTCCGAAGACCACGAGGAGCACTTGAAGTCTAGTAAAAAATACCTGGAGTGGGCACGGGAACGTGGGGAAACAGGAGAGAGGGAGCATATGCCGGATCCTCTTCTGCGTATAGGTCTTGAGGATGAGAGGCCACTCAGTAATCTTATCCTGGATCCACTCCAGTTCCTGTTGCTCCAGCTGGATCTGCTTATCATAACCCGGGATTCACCGCAGGGAGAGTTCCACAGCTTGTCTGGCTTTCCCTTCTTAACTCTCCGTATGGCCCACGCCCAAAGTGGCTCCAATAACAACATTCTTGGTACACTTGGCGATGGTCTGCAGCGCGTTTTTAAGAAAGGTTTTGGGGAGTACCTTCAAGCGGAGGATGAGATGCTCGGAAAGATTAAAAAGAGAATTGACCTACCGGGGCACATTCTCAATGTACTCCACGGAACGATTATTATGCTCGCTCACAGAGTAGATATGGAAATCGAGTATATGCCCGAGGCTGACGCGGAGTTAGGACGAGTGAGACAGACCGCCCATAGCGAACCACCACCGGGTATCAGGTTAAGGGACAGATACGAAAACCGTTTTGACAAGCGGATTCGCCTCCTGGTTACAGTTACCTTCGATCCGCCGGAAGCCGTCAGACGGATTGAATATGGCCGGCTGGCAGCAGCGAGTTTTATTGAGGCCATCCCCTCCTGGTTAACACCCCGCGCCCTGGGTCCTGCCAGAGAAGGACTGGAGCACGTAGCCGGCACCCTTGCCGATTTAGAATTTCCCGAACCCGGGCCACAGGCGGATGTACCGGTAAAGATTACCTTCGACCGGGAGATCCAGCGTTATGTTGAGTTTAAGATGGAAGAGTGGGATGTTTTTGGCCAGGGAATCGTCAAGACCGGGGATGGTGGGGTGGCTGAAGTTAACTTTTATCTGGATCAGGATTCACACCTGGCCCTTGTGGCCGGAGGGCAGCCGGAATGGGTGAAGGAAGAGGGGTTTCTCATCCGGGCGCATCCCCTGACCCAGGTACCGGATTCCCCCGTTCTAAACTGGGGCGATATTGCCTTTGGTTTCGCTGATCAGATGCAGGGGCTCTTTCCCGGGTTCGGTTCCACAGATAGCCGGGCCCGCATTGAGAGGTTAAAACCTACCCCCTGGGAGGGAACGGTTACTGTAAAGAGAACCATTAGGGGTAATTTTAATGCCACCTATCCCGACCCGGTAACCCCCGAAGAACGCCAAAAACTCTTCCGCGCCACCACTCGCTGGATACCGGTAAACCATAACTGGTCGAGTGTATATGAGTATTCCGTGACTGCTGATGTTTTTCTTGCACCTGACGGAAGTTCAACTGAACATCCCCAACGCGGCAGTATGGGGTTAACAACATATGATTATAATATTAAAGAGACCGCCTTTACTCAGCGCGTATGCTGGCATACTTGTGGGGACCATGAACAGGCGGAAAGATTCGAACAGGTCGAAGAGTATACAGTGAGGCCTGAGCAGGTGTATGAAACTGTCATGGAAGATGGGATTATCCACAGGCGGGAAGTCCGTCCTGCCCCTCCGGAAGGGGAACTTAAGGTATCGCTTGTATTTCCACCTGTCCACCACTGGACCCAACAATACCGGATCATAGCGAAACCACCCTTACCTCCACTCATACTGCACGGTTTCAAAGAAGTTAGGACGGATTACTGTGACGAAGGTCATAAACAGACGTATAGGCAGAGGGAACCAATCCAGACTCACCCACAGGGGTCGATATTCAAATGGATTCCTTTGCATATTAGAAACTACCCTTCGTCTCCGCACGACCCGAGATGGTGGGCTTTTGATACCCAGGCCATGGACCTGGCGGGGCAGATAAGCTGGGATGAAAGCCCTCAACAATACAGTAGCAGACAGG
>PWXL01000135.1 GCA_003561145.1 Candidatus Atribacteria bacterium | reverse complement strand
TCACTACTCACTACTCACGACTCCCTACTCACTGCATTCAAGGGGAGAGGTGGCCGAGTGGCTGAAGGCAATCGCCTGCTAAGCGATTAGACGGTTCACCCCGTCTCGTGGGTTCGAATCCCACCCTCTCCGCCATATTTGCCCGGAGACAGGTGTTCATACTGCATTTCCTCCGTACCACCATACCGCCCGCAGAAAGCGAGGTCATACGTGGAATCTGTACCATACTTCTTCCTGGGAGAAGTTCATTACCAGGCCGCTCATGCCATGCAACTTCACCTGGTTGAGCGTACCCTGCACGAAAATACCGCCGGTTTTTTACTTCTTCTCGAGCATCCACCCGTTATCACACTGGGGCGTTCTGCGAAAGGCACTCACCTCCTGGCGGACCGGGACCGGTTGACGCAAGAGGGAGTGGGTGTATATCCTTGCGAACGTGGAGGCGATGTGACATACCACGGACCTGGACAGCTTGTTGGATACCCGATAATCAACCTTGCCAGGAGAGGCAAAGATGTTCACCTTTTTGTACGTACCCTGGAAGAGGTACTGATACGTTTTCTGGGACGCTTTACAGTGGAAGGATTTCGCATGCCTCCACATACCGGCGTGTGGATAGACCCGATCTGTCCCCGCAAGATCGCAGCCATTGGAGTAGCGGTGAAAAAATGGGTCACATACCATGGTTTTGCTCTCAACCTTGAGCCCAATCTCGATCACTTTTCCTTTATTGTCCCTTGTGGGATCACAGACCGGGATGTGACTTCGCTGGCCCGGGAAACCGGTCGCTCGTTTCCCTCACACCTGCGCTCACGCATGAGTGATGCATTCGCGCAAGATTTCGCTTCTGTTTTCACTGTGGAATTGAGGAAGGATCAATCCCCGTTTACATTCGATCACCAGGAGGGAGTTACTTGATGGGTGTGCCGTCCTGGATTCGCCGCCGCCTTCCCCCCGCCGAGGAGCTGGAAAAAATGGATACCCTGCTTCGTTCCCTCAATCTCCACACTGTTTGTGAAAGTGCTCATTGCCCGAATATCGGGGATTGTTTCCGGCGGGGTACAGCTACCTTCATGATCCTGGGAGATGTATGCACACGCAATTGCCATTTTTGTGCGGTAGCCCACGGAGATCTTGCACTTCCTGATCCCGGTGAGGCCGGAAGAATAGCTCGTGCCGCAGAGCTTTTACAGCTCCGTCATGTTGTGATCACATCTGTAACCCGGGATGACCTGCCTGACGGGGGAGCGGGACATTTCAGCTCTGTAGTCACGGCGGTACGTGAAGCATTGCCTGATTCCACTATCGAAGTTCTGACGCCGGACTTTCAAGGCGACACACATGCGCTTTCGGTAATAGCCTCGTCAGAACCCGATGTTTTTAATCACAACATGGAAACGGTGGAGCGCCTCTACCCGGTGGTACGGCCGGAAGCTTCCTATCGCCGTTCACTTGAGGTGCTTTCCCGCATGCGGAGTCTTTTACCAGGGCGTCTCTTGAAATCAGGATTCATGGTAGGGCTGGGTGAACTAGAAGAGGAGGTTGATACGCTGCTGCATGACCTGCGGCATGCCGGTTGCGACATCCTCACCATAGGGCAGTACCTGCGGCCATCAGGGAAACACTTGCCCGTTTATGAGTATGTCGAGCCGGAACGATTTGAAGCATACCGGAGGCTGGCTTTAAAAATAGGTTTTTCCGGAGTTGCCAGTTCTCCCTTCGTGCGTAGTTCTTACCTGGCCGATAGTTTTCTGGATGGTGGGCTACCATGAGTCCCTGGTGGTACGTGGGAGGTGGCGGTATATTGATCATACTCTTTTTTTGGTGGGTGTTTCCTTTCTTTTATCATGGGATTCCCTGGCAGCCCACCGATATGGTGAGAGTGCGGCGCATGCTTGAAATGGCTTCAGTCAGTCCGGGAGAGCTTGTGTATGACCTGGGGTGCGGGGATGGCAGAATCCTGGTATGCGCGGCGCGGGAGTTCAAAGCAATGGCTGAAGGCTTTGAGATCAACCCCTGGCTTGTTCTTTTGGCACGCTTGCGGATTTGGTCTTCACGGCTCTCTAAACAAGTTCGGGTCAGGTTACAGGATATCTACACTGTTGATTTATCCAAAGCCGATGTGATAACCATGTTCCTTTTTCAACACGTTAATGACCGCCTGGATGAAAAATTTCGCCGGGAACTCAAAGATGGAGCACGTATCGTTTCCTATGTATGGATACTCAAAGGATGGAAGCCTTCTCATACCGACCCGGTGAAACGCCTCTATCTCTATAAAAAGCAGTAAAAGGTTATAGGTATTTCCCGTCAAATTACAGCTTTCACTACTCACCGGAAAGAACCGGTGAGGAGAGCAGGAGTTTCCGTCCCGCCCCGAACACAGGTGAAAATTCTTGTGCGGTGAACGAGAGTACCGAGCTTCTGTTAACCTCCTCAAAGGTAGAGCTTCTTGCGTGTAAAGTTATGGCAACGCAGGGGGTAGTTTAAAAAAGCACAAATTTTGCTTGCTAATTTAATTTTATCGTATCATAATAAGAAAAATACTTTTGATTTTGCTTGTTGAAGCAAGCTTAAACGGTCCATAACAAAAATCATAACAGCACACATGCAGGGAGACCATTCCCGAAAGGGGAGAGGAAGGAGAGTTTTATGGTAACTATTGATGAAATAGCCAGGCGGGCAGGCGTTTCAAAGAGCACAGTGTCGAACGTTCTTAACAACAGGGATGACCGGGTGAGTCCGGAGACCAAGTCCAAGGTTGTGCAAGTTATTGAAGAAGTGGGATACCGCTCCAGGAAGGCAAAAAAAGGTTTAGTGGTTCCAAAGACCGGTACAGTAACAGTGCTTTTTCCGCATTCCATGGAAAGGTTGCTTGGTTTTCCTCTTTTCCGGGAAATGATGCAGGGGGTTGCGGAGACTTCCAAGAGGCTCAATTACCAGCTTATAACTATCTCCGCCGGCCAGGATTTTCATCCAACCCTTCTCTACGAAGATGTCGCCAATGCTCAACTCGGAGAAGGCTTCCTGGTAATGGAACTTCTCAAGCGTGATGGCCGCCTCAAGCGGTTTGCCAGGGGGATCGAACCGTTTGTGTGTTTGGGTAAACCCGAGGTGCAGGATAACAGGGGAGTGAGTTGGGTATTTATCGACTTGGCTGCCATGGTGGAAAAAGCCGTGCTGCGCCTTATAGAAGCGGGTCATCGCCATGTTGCTTTTTTAGCAACGGAAGAACGGCGTATTACGGCGCTTCAAGCATTTCGAGGGTTTGAAAGGGCATTGGAAAAAAGCCGTGTTCCCCTGAAAGAGGGGCTACGGCTGAATATCGCACCCGACACGTATCAAGCAAAGCTTACAGTACAGGAACTCCTGGGGGGCAGAAAGAAAGTGACCGCCCTGTTTACTGAGAGCCAGGTACTTGCCGAAGGAGCCCTACAGGCCGCGCGTGAAGCTGGAATACACGTTCCGCAGGACCTTGCCGTGATGAGTATGCTGGAAAACCAGGACTCCGCACGTACCGATCCGCCGCTTTCGGGAGTGGATTGGAAAGCGCGTGAACTGGGGCGGCACGCTCTGGAACTTTTGGTGAAGCTTGTAGGCGGCGCCGAAGACGATGTCGCAGGACGGGTGGTACCCACGGAAATTGTGGTGCGTGAATCCTGTGGAACGAAAGAATAGGGATAACAGCTCCTTCTTTTCTCTGGAGCAGGTATCACGGATTCATTTTCCGGCCATCTTGTCAGAAAAGTAACACGAAACGCACGGAGAAAGGACGAAGTGTTGGGCGAGAAAAAAACATATCTCATTGACATGGACGGGGTATTGGTGTATGGAGAAAAGGCTATTCCGGGAGCGGGTGAATTTATACGTAAGCTTCATGAGGGGGGCCATAAGTACCTGGTACTCACCAACAACTCCCGCTATACACCGCTTGATTTGCGTCATCGTTTACAACGGGTGGGCATTACCCTGGAGGGCAGCCATTTTTATTCAAGCGCCATGGCTACGGCAAGTTTCGTTCAATCCCAAAAACCCGCTGGTTCGGCCTTTGTTGTAGGAGGCACAGGCCTCTACCAGGCACTCAATGAAGTCGGATACATACTCACGGAATACAACCCTGATTTTGTTATATTGGGAGAACTGGAAGCATATTCCTATGATAAAATTATCCGGGCTTCACAGCTTATATCTGAGGGAACACCCTTTATTGCCACCAACCCGGATGTTTCCGGACCCAGTAATTACGGTATTATTCCTGCCTGTGGAGCGGTTGCGGCACTGTTAGAAAAAGCCACCGGTTCGACTCCCTATTTTGTAGGGAAACCCAATCCCTTGATAATGCGTCTCGCTCTTCGCTACCTGGAGGAACACTCAGAAAACGCCGTAATGGTGGGAGATCGCATGGATACAGATATCATCGTGGGTCTGGAAGCGGGGCTCGAGACTATCCTGGTGCTCAGCGGGGTCAGTCGTCCCGATACGATTACCAGGTTTCCCTATCGTCCTCACCAGGTTGTGGAATCGGTAGCCGATATCGAACCTTGAAACATCACGTAGCTTCTGTTTCCAGCCGTTCCTTGATGTATGGCAACAGCCCACCCTTCCGGATCACGTTTTTCAGCAGTGGAGGAAAAGTTTGTGCAGTGAATACCTCACCGCTGGTACCATCTTTTATGGTACCGTTCTCGAGATCGATAGATATACGGTGACCCTCTTTCAGCGCTCGTGCCGCATCCTCAGATTCCAATATGGGGAGGCCGATGTTCAGTGCGTTACGGTAGAAAATCCGGGCAAAGGAGGCGGCGATCACAGCCCGTACCCCCGCTCCCTTGATGGCCAGGGGTGCGTGTTCACGGGACGATCCGCAACCAAAATTTTTCCCTGCCACTATTACGGTATCTTCTCCCGCCCGTTCCGTAAAGCTCGGGTCAAGATCTTCCATGCAGTGTCTGGCCAATTCCAGAGGGTCGGTACTGGTAAGATAACGGGCCGGAATAATGACGTCGGTATCCACATTATCGCCGAAACGGACAACTATGCCCTCGATAATCATATGATTTCTCTCCTCTCTCCATTTTCAACCCTCAACCGTTTTATAGCTTATCCGGTGCGGTGATGTACCCGGCTACTGCGGAAGCGGCTGCTACAAAAGGATTTGAGAGATACACTTCACTTTCGGGATGTCCCATCCTACCAATGAAGTTACGGTTCGTCGTGGATATGCTGCGCTCACCGGCAGCCAGTACCCCCAGGTGTCCTCCCAGGCAGGGGCCGCAGGAAGGAGGGCACAGTACCGCCCCGGCTCGAAGGAAAATCTTCACAAGGCCTTCTCTTTCGGCATGCATGAGGACAGAGGGACTGCCGGGAAAAATATAGAGCCGTACTCCCGGGTTGACACTGCGACTTTTGAGAACCGAAGCTGCCATACGCAAGTCATCGATGCGTCCGTTGGTACAGGAGCCAATGACCGCCTGGGATATTTCGGTACGGGAAATGGCATACACCGAACGGGTATTCTCCGGCAAATGCGGCAGTGCTACCTGGGGCTCGATGAATGATGTATTGATCTGGTATACGTTTTTCCATTCCGCATCGGGATCGGATGAATATACAACCGGCTGCCGTGTTGTGCCGGTGGAGGAAACGTATTCAAGGGTAAGGTTGTCAGCTTCCATGATACCATTTTTCGCGCCCGCTTCAATAGCCATGTTGGCCATGGTGAAACGTTCATCCATGGAAAGGGAGGAAATCACCGGTCCGCAAAACTCCATGGCGCAATACCTGGCTCCGTCCACCCCTATTTCTCCGATCGTGTACAGGATGAGGTCTTTCCCTGTAACAAATGGCCGCTTATTTCCCTTGTAGAGAAACTTGATGGATTCCGGCACCTTGAGCCAGGTCCGGCCGAGGGCCCATGCGCCGGCTATATCTGTGCTGCCCATACCCGTTGAGAAGGCACTGAGGGCACCATATGTACAGGTGTGAGAGTCGGCTCCCACTACCAGGTCTCCCGGGATTACCAATCCACGTTCCGGAAGGAGAACGTGCTCGATACCCACCTCCCCGCCCTCGAAGAAATATGGGATTGTGTGGGTGCGTGCAAAACGGCGCATCAAGGCAACGTTTTCCGCTGAAGCTATGTCCTTGCAAGGTGTGTTGTGATCAGCTACCAGGGCGATGCGGTTGGGGTCAGCTATCCTGTTGATGCCATGTTTTTCCAATGCACGGATACTGAGGGGAGCGGTAATGTCGTTGGCTAAAGCCATGTCCACCTCAACTTCTACCAATTCACCGGGACTGACGTGCGAATTTTCGGAGTGAAAGACGATAATTTTTTCTGTTATATTCATTCCCATGATTGTTTCTCCTGGAAGTCTTTTTGGGGATTGCTCCTTTTTTTACTTGAGCTCATCCTGTTGATTGCCGAGAGGTAGGCCGTGACGCTTGCGATAACGACATCCTGGCTTGATCCCTTTCCTACAAAGGAATGTTCGTCGCCCGCAAGACGGACAATAACTTCTCCCAGTGCTTCTGATCCCCCGGTGATTGATTGGAGAGTATAGTCAACAAGGTCCGAGGACAAACCGAGGATATTTCCTATGGCCTTGTAGGCGGCGTCTACCGGCCCAACACCTGTAGCCACCCCTTCCAGAATTTCATTGTTATCCTTGATGAGACGCACGGTTGCAGTGGGAAGGATGTTGTTACCACAGCATACATGAACGAAATCCAAGCTGTAAAGCTCTTCCGAACGGGAAAGCTCTTCCGAAACAATGGCCTCTATATCTGCCTCGGTGACCTCTTTTTTTTGGTCAGCCAGTTGTTTGAAACGTTCGAATGCTTTGTCCAGTTCTTCTCCGGCGATATGGTATCCCAGTTCACCCAGTTTTCGGGCAAAAGCGTGACGTCCCGAATGTTTACCGAGAACCAGCACTTTTTCTTGCCGGCCTATGAGGCGCGCATCCATGATTTCGTATGTGAGTCTCTCTTTGAGCACTCCATCCTGGTGAATACCGGATTCGTGCGCGAAAGCATTTTGGCCTACTACAGCTTTGTTCGCTTGGACCAGCATGCCGCTCAGTTGACTGACCAGGCGGCTGGAACGGTAGATTTCCTGAAAATGTATGCCGGTTTCGGCTTGGTATCGATCCTGGCGTACATACAATGCCATCACGATTTCCTCCATGGAAGCATTGCCGGCCCGCTCCCCGATGCCGTTTATCGTACACTCCACCTGGCTTGCACCGGCCCCTATGGCGGCCAGTGTATTGGCTACGGCCAGCCCCAGGTCATTGTGGCAGTGTACAGAAAGCGCAACATGTTCGATGCCCTGTGTTTTTTCAAGAAGATAACGGATAAGTTCATCCATCTCTCCTGGGGTGGTGTATCCGACTGTATCGGGGACGTTGAGCACCGTAGCGCCTGCCTGAATTACCGCCGCGTATATTTTTGAAAGAAATTCCCAGTCACTGCGGGTGGCATCTTCTGCGGAAAATTCCACTTCCGGGGTAAACCGGCGGGCTTTTTTAACCCCCTCAACAGCCTGATCCAGTGCTTGCTCGCGGTTGATGCGGAGCTTGTGGGTAAGGTGAATATCAGAGGTTGCCAGAAACGTGTGGATCACCGGCCTTTCAGCCCGGCGGACAGCTTCCCATGCCACCTCGATGTCCTTGTGTCGTGAACGGGCCAGTGCACATATAGCCGGACCCCTTATGTTTTCCGCTACCATTTGCACAGCTTCAGCATCTCCTGTAGAAGCTATGGGGAACCCCGCTTCTATGGTATCAACGTTGAGGCGAGCAAGCTGGCGCGCGATTTCCAGTTTTTCCTGGACATTCAATGAAACTCCAGGAGATTGTTCGCCGTCCCGCAGTGTGGTATCGAATATTCGTACCTTTCTCAACGTAAACCCTCCAATCACAAGCTTTTCAGGCAGCGTCTGTTTATCCGTCTTGTTTCAACCAGGGCATCATGCCCCGCAGTTTTCGTCCCACCGTTTCAAGAGTCGATCGGTTGTCCTTGTCTTTTAAGGCATGGTACACGGGACGGTTCGCCTGGTTTTCCAGAATCCATTCCCGGGCAAAAGTTCCGTCCTGTACCTCACTCAGGATTTTTTTCATTTCGCGTCGTACATTTTCGTTCACCACGCGGGAACCGCGGGTAAGGTCTCCGTATTCAGCGGTATCACTCACCACATCCCGCATCAGGCCTAATCCACCTTCATATACCAGGTCCACGATAAGTTTCATTTCATGCAAACACTCAAAATAGGCGATTTCCGGCTGATATCCTGCTTCCACGAGGGTCTCAAAACCAGCCTTGATAAGAGAGGTGAGGCCTCCACACAATACCGCTTGTTCTCCAAAAAGGTCAGTTTCCGTTTCTTCCTCGAAAGAAGTTTCGATCACACCGGCACGGGTCGCGCCGATTCCCTTCGCATAGGCAAGCGCGACATCCCTTGCCTTTCCGCTCGAGTCTTGGAAAACGGCGACCAGCGAGGGGACTCCCTTGCCTTCGACATACATACGCCGCACTAAATCTCCCGGACCCTTAGGAGCCACCATGACGACGTCTATTTCCGGGGGAGGGATAATCTGGTGATAGTGAATATTGAAACCATGGGAGAACATAAGCGTTTTCCCTTTTTTCAGCGCAGATGCTACTGCTTGACGATAAATAGCCGGTTGAGCCTGGTCCGGGGCGAGCATCTGAATGACATCTCCTGTTTGAGCGGCTTCTCCCGCGGATACCGGTTCGAACCCGGCCTTCTTTGCCTTATCGAATCCCGGCGTGCCCGGAAGTTCAGCAACCAACACTTGAACTCCGCTGTCTTTCAAGTTACGGGCCTGCGCAGCTCCCTGGGCGCCGAAACCGATAACGGCAACGGTTTGCCCTTCAAGGAGCTCGAGCTGTGCGTCTTGATCGTAATACATTGTTACCATGGATAGTTTCCTCCTCTCATTCTTTCTTCTGCATTCTAACTCCTCAATACTGAATACTCTATCACATAATCTTTACAGCGCCTGGGCTCCGCGGGCCAGGGCGATACGTCCGGTTCGCGTAAGTTCCAGGATGCCGTATTTTTTTAACAGCTGCTGAAGGGCATCGATTTTTGCCGGCGGTCCAGTCACTTCAATCATGAGATTACGCTCTCCGACGTCCACCACGCGAGCCCGGAAGACTTCGGTGATTTGGATGATCTCGCTTCTATTGGCTGCGGGAGCGCTTACTTTAATGAGTGCGAGTTCACGATCTACAAAGTTGATTTCAGTAAAATCACCGACCTTGATCACGTCAATGAGTTTATAAAGTTGCTTGGTTATTTGTTCCAAAATATCCTCATCCCCCCGGACAGCAAGTGTGATGCGTGAAACGGAGGGGTTGTGAGTAGGTCCTACCGCAAGGCTTTCGATGTTGTAACCCCGTCTGGCGAACAATGATGCTACCCGGGCCAGTACACGGGGTCGGTTCTCAACCAGGACCGAAATAACATGCTGCATAGGGACACCTCCTTTGCCGGCCATTTATCCCAGGATCATCTCATCCAAAGATTTCCCGGGGGGTACGAAGGGAAGCACATTTTCGTCGGAAGCCACACGGCAGTCAACCAGTGTAGGCCGATCTTTGACCGACATTGCCTTTTTAACGGCCCCTTCAAGTTCTTCAGCTTTCTCGACTGTCAATGCTTCCGCACCAAAAGCCCGGGCCACACCAGCAAGATCCGGGTTCTCGAGATGTGTACAAGAATAACGGCCATCATAAAAACACTCCTGCCATTGACGTACCATTCCCAGGTAACAGTTATTCAACACGAATATTTTGATTGGTAAACGATAGTTGACAGCGGTGACCAATTCCTGCACCTTCATCAGGATACTTCCATCCCCGCTGAACAGAACCACTGTAGAAGAAGGGTTCCCCGTTTGTGCTCCCACTGCGGCGGGAAGCCCGTATCCCATAGTTCCCAAACCGCCGGAACTTGCCCAGCTGCGGGGGTGGTCTACCTTATAAATCTGGGCTGCCCACATCTGGTGTTGCCCTACATCGGTCACCACCACTGCTTTGCCGCGGGTGAGGCGGTAGACTTCTTCCACCACCCGGGAGGGAAGGAGAATCTCTCCATTGCGGCGGGGTGGTGAATACTCGTTTTTCCATTTTTTAATCGTTGCAAGCCACTCGTCCTTTTTTGAAGGTTCCAGTTTTTTATTTATCTCGTGAATGACTTTTTTCGCATCTCCCACGATTGGATAATCTGCCTTGACATTTTTCCCGATTTCGGCAGGATCGATATCGATATGGATAATCCTGGCTTTGCGGGCGAACGTAGCGGTATTACCGGTTACCCGGTCATCGAAACGAGCTCCCACAGCGATCAAAAGGTCACATTCCATAACTGCCTTGTTGGCGGAATAGGTACCATGCATTCCCAGCCATCCCAGAGCAAGCGGATGTGTTTCAGGAAATGATCCCTTACCCATCAGGGTGTAGGTTACAGGGATGTTACATTTTTCAGCGACTTCAAAGAGTTCAGCAGTGGCACCTGAAGAAATCACACCACCTCCCAGGTAAAAGAGGGGCCGTTGCGCGTCCCTGATCGCCCGGGCGGCAAGAATCGTCTGCCTTGCGTGTCCCCGGTAGGTAGGTTTGTAGCTGTGGATATCTACCTTTTCCGGATACACGAATTCGGTTTCGGCTCCCTGCACATCCTTGGGTAAATCTATGAGTACCGGTCCCGGGCGGCCTGTAGAAGCAATATGGAACGCTTGCCTTACCACGGTTGTAAGTTCTTCAACATGGGTGACCAGGAAGTTGTGTTTGGTGATGGGCATGGTGATTCCCGTTGTATCGGCTTCCTGGAAGGAGTCTTTTCCAATCAGACGCGTGGGCACCTGTCCGGTGATAGCAACCAGAGGAACTGAATCCATGTATGCATTAGTGAGGCCGGTGACAAGGTTTGTAGCTCCCGGGCCGGAGGTAGCGATGCATACGCCCACCTTGCCGGTGGTACGGGCGTATCCGTCAGCGGCGTGCGCAGCTCCCTGTTCATGTCGTACCAGGGTGTGAGAGATGTCGTCTGTTTCCAGTAAAACATCGTACAGGTCGATGACGGTCCCTCCGGGGTAGCCGAAGACGGCTTTCACGCCTTCACGCTTGAGCATTTCCACCATGATTCGGGCACCGTTCATTTTCATGTCATCACCTCGCATTTCCTGCATTCTTGGTGTTCATTGAATTATTCATTCCATTCCGGCTCCTGCACTGGTGGGCCGGGCCAATCGTGTGTAACGGCCTAACACTCCACTGGTGAACCGGGGAGCGGGTGTACAAAAGTTTCCTCTTCTGCGTTCGATTTCATCTTCTTCTACAAGAAGATCGAGCCTGCGGGAGGAGAGGTCGATTCGTATTGAATCTCCATCATGTATCAGCGCTATTGGTCCGCCATCGTACGCTTCCGGTGAGATATGCCCGATACAGGGTCCTCTCGTTCCTCCTGAAAAACGTCCGTCAGTGATCAGGGCTACTTCGTGAGAGAGACCCATTCCTACCACCGCTGAAGTAGGAGCAAGCATTTCCCGCATGCCGGGACCTCCCTTGGGGCCCTCGTAGCGGATAACGATGACCGAACCTGGACGGATTTTCCCATCCCGAATAGATCGCATTGCCTCTTCTTCGCTTTCGAAACATACGGCTTGACCGGTGAAGAAACGCATGTCCTTTTCCACGGCTGATTGTTTGACCACCGCTCCTTCAGGTGCCAGGCTTCCCCACAAGACAGCCAGTCCACCTTGCTTGGAATGGGGGTTTTCCAGGGTTCGAACTACCTCCCGGTCCACGTACTCTATTCCCTGTTGGATTTGACGTACCGTATTGCCCGATATAGTTGGACCGTCCTGTAAAAGTTCTCCCAGCGTATGCTGCACAGCCGGAATACCCCCTGCGTAATGAAGGTCTTCCATGAATAGTTCTCCTGCCGGCCGCAGCATCACCAGGTGAGGGGTGTTGCGTGAGAGTTGATCAAAAGTTTCAAGCCGTATGGTATCTTCCCCCAGTTCACGTGCCAAAGCCAGAATGTGCAAGACCGTGTTGGTAGAACCGCCCAGGGCGAGGTCCATCCTGACAGCATTCGTGAGTGCTCCCCGGGTCAAGATGGAACGGGCGGTGATTCCTTCCCTCACCAGCTCAACCACACGGCGTCCACTCTGGTAAGCGAGACGTCGTTTTTCACTTGATACGGCAGGCGCGGTCCCGCAGCCGGGAAGGCTCAACCCCATGGTTTCCGTGAGGCAGGCCATGGTATTGGCGGTATACAATCCCTGGCATGAGCCGGCACCCGGGCAGGCTTCCATCTCCAGGGAGTGGAGCTCATCTTCACTTATTTCTCCCTGGCGAAATTTTCCCAGCGCTTCGAAAGTATCCCGAACAAAGGACAATCTCCGTCCCCGGTAGCGTCCGGCAAGCATGGGGCCGGCGGTCACCACAACCGAGGGCAGGTCAAGCCGGGCAGAGGCCATAAGCACACCGGGTGTGATTTTGTCACAGTTCGTCAGAAGGATCAAACCATCGATAGCGTGTCCGCGCACTACCGATTCCACCGCATCGGCGATCACGTCCCGGCTGGGAAGAGAAAAACGCATTCCTTCGTGACCCATGGCTATTCCATCACAAATACCTGGAATACCGAAAATAAAAGGAGTTCCACCAGCAGATTCCACTCCACGTTCGATGAAGCGTTCCAAGTCACGCATCCCGATATGGCCGGGAATAAGGTCGGTGAACGAGCTAGCGATAGCGATAAAAGGGCGCTTCACAGATTCCCTGTCGAGCCCTGTTGCGAACAGTAATGACCGGTGTGGACAACGATCCGGACCGGATGTTATTTCATGACTTTTCATGATCTCCTCCCCCATCAAGTGTTCCTCTCAATATAGAAACAAAAACCCCTCGCCCACAACAAGGGACGAGGGGTTGCGTTCCCGCGGTACCACCCTTTTACCCGGTTCTCCGGGCCACTCTCTTTACAGGTACACAGTTTCTATACCATCCTCTATAACGGGAGTTCCCGGAGAAGCTTACTCGACTCATGGCTTTGGGCTTTCGACTCAGAGGGGAGTTTCGATAGACTTCCGGTACCCGCTCGCAGCTTCTGTGGGCTCTCTGTTACCGGATTGCTTATCTACTGGGCCTCGTCACGGCCTTTGTCGATATATTCCATAATGAGCGCTGACAGGCAATATACCATAATGCGTTCCCTTTTGCAACCTGAGTGTTTTTCATAGTGTTTTTATTCATGTTCATTGAGAAAGGGGAATGCTCCGGGATCCGGTTCTCTTTATAACCGG
>PWXL01000248.1 GCA_003561145.1 Candidatus Atribacteria bacterium | reverse complement strand
GTCCCACAACGCGGCAGGGGTTCCCGGGCGCGGAGAAAAACGGAAAAGATGTGTACGGGAAAATCCTCCTTTTCGCATACATGCAAGGGTTTGCCTGAAATGTTCTTCACTTTCTCCCGGAAAACCTACCATAACATCAGTGGTGATGGCAGCCAGAGGATGGTGGTTTCGTATCTCCTCCACCAGGGAGAAAAAATCAAGAGTATTATAGTCTCTTCCCATTTTTCCCAGGATATGGTCGCTTCCGCTTTGCAGGGGAAGATGAAAATGCGGGCAGATTCTCTCATCCAGAGCAAGGCACCGCGAGAAGAAAGTTCGGTCAACCGCAAAGGGTTCGAGGGAACTGAGCCGAAAACGGGCATATCGAGTCCTGTGTACCAGTGTTTCCAAGAGGTCGGCAAGTCCCCCGCTGCGGAGGTCTCTTCCATACCAGGCAAGGTTGATACCACACAGCACTATTTCCCGGTATCCACGATCTTCCAGTTCCTTCGCGACCCTGACAACTTCTTCCCGGGGAGTACTGCGTACCGTTCCCCGTAAGAGGGGAACAATACAATACGTGCAGTAATGCTCGCAGCCATCTTCCACCTTGAGCCAGACCCGGCTGCGCGATGGACATGGTATGGGAGAAGGAGAAAGACTTGATCCCCCTATCTTTCCTATATATTCCAGCATTTCTGAGACCTTATGCAGGGAAACGAGAGAGACGACCCTTTCGCCGAAAGGTCTTTCACCGTTTTCCGCCAGCCGTCTGGCATAACAGCCGGCAAGCACAACTACGGCGCCGGGGCTCCGCCGCAGGATTCGCCGTATGTACCGGCCTGCCTTACGTTCCGCCTCCCGGGTAACAGAACAGGAATTAACCACGTACACATCGGCATTCTTATCGCGGTTTACGCATATCATCCCGCCCTCCCGTGCAGCGGCCGCGAACATATCGCTTTCCGCCTGGTTCACTTTACAACCAAAAGTTTTCAGAGCTATTCTCATCCATGTTCTCCAAAAAAGATATCGTTACAGAGGCGGCGTACAAGGCTGCAGTTTCACTGCGTAAGATGGCGTGGGTCAGCTTCGCAAAACGGGTATGTGCGAGGCCGCCCAGATCGGTTTTTTCGCTGTCTGTAAAATCTCCTTCAGGTCCCACCACCAGGGAATACTCGTACCTTTTTGTTTCCCTGAGCACCTGCGGAAGCGTGCTTGATGCGGCCGGCTCACATACCACATTCATACTATTCTCAACTTCGAGGAATTCAGTGAATTTTTTCCAGCTGGAAAATATCCGAAAACTCGGGAAAAAGGGCCTTCCTGATTGCTTGCACGCTTCCACAGCAAGCCGCTCCAGGCGTGATAGTCTGCGGTCAGAAAAACGGGGAATACTGCGTAAGCCGGGGAAAAAGCACACTTCGGTAACACCCAGTTCCGCCATTTTCTCGATCTGCCAGTCCAACCGGGCCTGGCTGTGTAAAAATGCCTGGCATACCCGTAACCGATAGGAGGGAAAACGCGTTCCTACCTGTTCTTCTACATCCACGAGCTTCCCCTCCGCTTCCTCTTCCCGCAAAATTCCTCGAAACACTCTCCCCTTGCCGTCAGATACAAGTACAGAAGAGCCGGGACGAAGACGCGTGACGTTCAGGTGGTGGGATTCTTCCGGCGAAAGACAGATGGTGCGTCCCGCCTGTAGATGTGGATGATAGAAAAAGCGGGCCATGAAGGGAAATCAGCTCCCGGGCTGTGTAAAGGTCTCCTTCAGTCTGTCGAAAAGTCCACCTTTACTGCGGCTGCCGTTTCCAGATGTGTTTTTTCTCCCCATTTCAACCTCGAGGAGCTGTTCCAGGAGACGACGGTGCTCACCGCTCACATGACGTGGAACCCGCAGTTTCACCCGGAGAATTTCATCACCACGCAGCCCTGTCTGGGGATCGACCAGTCCTTTGCCGCGCAGGCGCAAGGTGGCGTTTCCCTTCGTTCCAGCAGGAATGCGTACCCGTTCCTTGCCCTGCAGTGTAGGAACCTCAACCTCGTCACCCAAAACCAACTGAGGATAGGAAACTTCCAGGTCAAAATAGAGGTCTTTTCCTTTTCGTTCGAGCTCTGAATGCGGTTTTACCCGGATAGATACATACAGATCTCCGCTTGGTCCCTGATTCGTGCCTGCTTCACCTTCTCCACTTACCCTGAGACGGAAACCGTTGTCAACACCAGCCGGGATGCGAATCTTTATGGTACGCTGTCGCCGGACTTTACCATTCCCCCGGCATGCTGTACACTGGTCTTCCACTACCCAACCCCTGCCCTGGCATGATACACAGGGACGAGCAACCGTCATGGATCCAAAAAGTGAGGTCTGTGTATGGCGGGTTTCACCTGTTCCCCGGCAGTGAGGACAGGTAACTTTCTTTTTTCCTCCTACCCCATGACATTCGGGGCAGTGCTCCATACGATAAAAGGTGATTCCCCTTTCCGTGCCGGCAGCGGCTTCTTCGAATTCCAGCGTCACTTCTTGAACAACATCAGCTCCCCTGGCACCGTAAGAAGCACGGTCCCGCCGCCTGGAACGTGTGCTTCCACCAAAAAACATGTCGAATAAATCGCCAAAGTCGTTGAATCCCCCTCCGAACGGGTCATACTCTCTTCCAAAACCCCCCGGCCCCTGGGATGCACGGGAGTCGAAGGCAGCATGCCCGTACCGGTCATAGGTGGAACGCTTTTGAGGGTCGGAAAGCACTTTATACGCCTCGTTTATTTCTTTAAAACGATTGCCAGCCTCTTTGTCTCCCGAGTTCATGTCCGGGTGATATTTACGGGCCAGGCGACGGTATGCCCGCTTGATATCTTCCTGCGAGGCGTTTTTTTTCACCTCAAGAACCTCATAATAGTCTTTCTTCATATCAAACCACCTTTGTACCAGCCTTGAAACGGCCGCTGTGTATCACATGTATTATACAGCAGAAGGCAAGGGGGGTAGGATTATCCGTTTTTCGCTCTTTCTTATCATGGCTTCCTTCCCGGGAACGGGAAGGAAGCCATCTTGGGGAATTATTGCTTGTTGTCTTCTTCGTCAACAACCTTGTAATCGGCGTCCACGACGTTATCGTTTTCTGCTCCACCGGATGGGCCTTCCCCGGCCCCGGCAGATGCACCGGCTCCGGTGCCGCCGGCTCCTTCTGCTTGTTGTGTAGATGCTGATTGCTGATACAGCTCCTGCGCCATGGCATTGGAAGCGTTCTGCAGGTCTTCCATTTTCCTGCGGATATCCGATATATCGCTTCCTTTCAGTGCTTCCCGCAGGGAGTTCACTTGCCCCTCGACGCTGCTTTTTGTTCCCGGATTCAGCTTGTCCCCGGAATCTTTCAGGGTACGCTCCACGGAATAGGCAAGGTTATCAGCTTTGTTTTTGATCTCGACCTCTTCTGCTTTTCTACGGTCTTCCTCGGCATGAGTTTCGGCTTCCCGAATCATCCGGTCAATTTCATCTTTACTCAGTCCACTCGATGCCTTGATTGTGATGGCCTGCTCCCGCCCCGTGGCGGTGTCCTTGGCATTTACATTGAGTATGCCGTCCGCGTCAATATCGAACTTCACCTCTATCTGCGGAACTCCCCGCGGCGCGGGTGGAATACCCGTGAGTTGAAACCGGCCCAATGAAGAGTTGTCCGCAGCCATCGGCCGTTCTCCCTGCAGAACGTGTACTTCCACCGTGGTTTGTCCGTCTGCTGCGGTTGTGAATACCTGGCTCTTGGAGGTCGGAATGGTAGTGTTCTTTTCGATAATCTTGGTAAATACACCACCCATTGTCTCGATACCCAGGGAAAGGGGCGTTACATCCAACAACAGGACGTCTTTCACGTCTCCTTTGAGTACGCCGCCTTGAATGGCAGCACCTATCGCCACCACCTCGTCCGGGTTTACCCCCTTACGAGGTTCTTTTTTGAATACCCGTTCGACAACTTCCTGGACCTTGGGCATACGGGTCATTCCCCCTACCAGCACCACAGCATCGATATTCTCGGGTTTTAACTCCGCGTCTCTCAAGGCTTGTTCACAGGGTCCGATGGTCCTCTCGATAAGGTCCTCTGTGAGTTGCTCAAGCTTGGATCGAGTGAGTGTCATCACCAGGTGCTTGGGTCCGGTCGAATCAGCGGTGATAAAGGGGAGATTCACCTCGGTCTGCATGGAAGAAGACAGTTCCATTTTAGCCTTCTCTGCCGCCTCTTTCAAACGCTGAAGCGCCATCTGATCGGCACCCAGGTCAATGCCCTGCTCTTTTTTAAACTCTGTAATAATATAGTCGATTACTCTCCGGTCAAAATCATCGCCCCCCAGGAAAGTGTCGCCGGAGGTCGATTTTACCTCAAATACTCCTTCTCCTATTTCCAGGATGGAAATGTCGAATGTACCGCCTCCTAAATCATAAACGGCAATAGTTTCTTCCTTTCCTTTGCCAAGGCCATAGGATAAAGATGCTGCGGTGGGCTCATTGATGATCCGCTTGACCTCCAATCCCGCAATCTGACCTGCATCCTTGGTGGCTTGACGCTGGGAATCATTAAAATATGCCGGAACAGTAATGACCGCTTCAGTAATTTTCTCTCCCAGATAATCCTCCGCGTCTTCCTTGAGTTTTCGCAATATCATTGCTGAAATCTCAGGAGGAGTGTATGCTCGATTGGCAACTTTCACCGCGGCTTCGCCATGCTGCCCACTCACAATTTCATAAGGAAGCACCTTACGGGCCATGGCTACCTCGTCATCATCAAAACGCCTTCCCATCAGTCGTTTAATGGAAAAAACGGTATTACGGGGGTTAGTAATGGCCTGTCTTTTCGCCATCTGACCAACAAGGATTTCCTCGTTCTTGGTAAAAGCAACGATGGAAGGTGTGGTACGGGAACCTTCCTTGTTGGGTATTATCTGTGCCTGGCCTCCCTCCATGTAGGAGACGGCTGAGTTTGTTGTACCCAGGTCTATACCGATGACTTTAGCCATAATGTATACCTCCTTCTCAGGCAAGTTGTTCTTCAGAAATACGGTTAACTTTCACTTGTGAGGGGCGGAGAACTTCATCGTTGTAACGGTATCCACGGCGTATCTCCTCCACCACCTCATAATCCTCGTGATCCGGTAACGAAACGGTCATCAGGGCCTCGTGAAATTCAGGATCAAATTTCTCACCTACAGCCTTGATCGGGGTTACACCTTCATTTTTCAGCAATAACAAGAGCTTGCGGTATATGAGATCGACGCCGTTCAGAAAAGAGGAATCCACATCTTGTTTATTCTTCTCCTGTAATGCCTTCTCCAAGTCATCCAGTGGAGAAAGCAGCTTCAAGATCAGTTCACGATTCGAGCTCTGTACAAAATTTTGACGATATGCCATTTCTCTTTTTCTGAAGTTTTCAAAATCAGCCTTGAGCCGTTTCAGGCTCTCCAGATATTCCTGCGCCAGCTTCCTGCTCTCTTCCGCCGCAATGCGCTCTTCCTCAAGAACTTTTCGGAGAGAATCTCTATCATCAAGGCTGTCCGCCTTGGCCTCTTCCGCTTCTTCCTTTTCCATGGAAGCAGAGGTTTCCTCGGCAGCCTGCTGTTCGCGCTCCTCTTCACGTCCATTTCCGCGTTCAAGCATATTCAATCACCATCCCTTCCGCGCGAGTAGATATTTCAATGCTGTTTTTACCTTTTTCGACGAACCAATTTAACCATCCTCTGCTCTATTTGTCAAGTAAGGTCAAACCAATTTTTCTCTTCTTCATCTTGCGAGAGTCCCACGAATGGTCTACACTGAAGATGTGGACATACAGAAGCAAAAAACTGCTCCATTCCGGTACCAACTACACAAGATACCCATCTTTTTTCTCTCTCCGCTTCTGTGTGAGACATGGAAAGAACATATGGACGCCTCTGTTTGAGGAATCAAGAGAGGATTATTCATGAAAAAAACTGCCTTTATTACACTGGCGGGTGCAATAATGCTCTTACTCACCCTTGTTTCTCCAGGTGCAGCAAGGGAACTGCGCCGTGTTGAACTCGGTTTTTCACGTGATCTCGGTATTACTGAAAATGTGAACCTTTCCGGCCCTTTTCCCTCTTTTTCATTTGCTGTACCACATTATCCGGGAATACACTGGGAATACAGCTACCTCGACTTGAGGGTTTGGTTCCCTGACACAGTGAATCCTACCGACCGTCTTACAGTGATCATGGACAATATTCTCGTATTTTCCCGTTCCCTGGAAAGACTTCCTGTCCGTCCCGGTGAATCGGGCCTCGTTCGAATACCCCTTGGTGGATTGACCCCCACTTCGTCCGGTCCCCTGCTCACAATTGAAGTACGCGGTGAAAGAGTTCCGGCTCTTTCACCTCTTCCGGGAGAACAACGAGGTACCGTATGGATGGTCCTTGAGCCGCAAAGCACTCTTTACCTGTATGGTTCAATACGCACTGCCCCCCCCACCGTTTCTCACTTCTTCATCTGGCCGGCTCGCGAGATAGAAATAGTCCTTCCCGAAGGAGAATGGACAAAAAACATACAGACAGCCTCGGTAGAGATTGTTTCATCATTACGCTCCGCCCTTGAGAGGTGGGGTACCCGCGTACGTCTCAACGCTCTTCCGCTCATGAGTGAGGAAGAAAAAGCCGATCCCGAGGCAATACGAGTGTACCTTCGCGATCCGGCTCCGAGGGATTACCATCTCCTGGGAAACCGCCTTTTCCTCAGTCCCCGGGGAGTGCAGCTCGCGTGCTCTCCTGAGAGAGACACCATGGTGGGGAGCAGCGGAAATATTGATACTCTCCCCCTCCCTTCTCCACCCCCCTCCGGAAGCATATCCATCCGACACCTCACTCATGAAGATATCTGGCTTTCCAGCTGGGAAGAAACGACACAAACAATATGTTTTCCCGCCTCTCTTTTTGGAGGAATTCCCATCCATCTCGCACTGCACCTTCAATGGAGACTCCTTTCCCTTTCTACCGAGTCAGTTTTTCTTGTATTAATCAATGGACATCCTGTGTTCTCCGAAACCCTTTCTCCCGATGACGAAAAAGCACCCCACCTCCGTCACAGCGTTATCGATATTCCCGGCCATCTCATTCACGGCACAAACACTGTACACTTTCAACTGCTTGAATCTTCTTCGGAGCAGGAAGCTTTCCCAGGTACAACGGCATCGCTCTTTATTTCCGCCGATTCACTCCTGCGGTACCGGGGAAACGCTCCCCCGCCCGCCATTCTCACGTTCCGGGGGGGAGGAGCTTTCTTCTGGGGTCGAGGAACCCTTGTTCTTCCCTCCCAACCAACGCTCAGTGACCTGCAAGCAGCAGCGGCCCTTTTTTCTTCTCTGCCATCAGGAGAAACCCCTCCAGCTGATTTGCGGGTAATATCATGGGAGGAATTCGAAAACGCCATTGACGAAACCCCCGGTATGCTGGAAATACTTATTCAAAGGTATATCGCCCGTCCGACCTCCACCTGGAGAATATGGGAACAGCTGCAAAAAGTCCATTCGGATGCTCGAAGGGCGTATGTACAAGCAACGGAAGCACACGATGGCTGGGAAGGGACAATTCGGGGGGGGATTTCCGCTGCGGCCGCCTTCCTCTACCGTTATGGGGAGGCTATAAGCAGCTTTGTGTTGGCCCCCCTGCAGGCAGACACACAAGATATGAGTATCCCTTACTCACCGGAGTACTTCCTTGCGGTTTTCCCTCCCGGGGACCATCCACTGACCGCCTCCGTGGAAAGAACAGCGCAGAGGCCCGTGACTCCCGATGAAGCGATGGGCATATTGACCACATCATGGTACCGCGGTTTCCCTGTGCTCACTTTCTCTGATCACGGACCCCGTGATTTGGCATTGAGGTATTTTCTTGAAGCCATAGATAAAAAAATGGATGTACGCCACTCGGAAAGCAACACTGTCCTTTTCAGCAGGGAAGGAGCGTCGGCATTTACAGCAGCTCTTTCTCCAACTCTCACCCGCCCTCCTTCGTGGCGGGATGACCTTTCAGAGTATCGTGGAACTCTCCTGCTTATTGTATTCGCTTTCCTGGTGGCAGCAGGTATTTATTTTCTCTCCCGCCTCGCCCATAACTGGCTGCGTGGAGGATGAAGCCCGTATATAATTATTTTTCCTCTGACGGTTCGGTGGAGTTCTTTGCTTCTTCATTTTTTTCTCCCAACCGACGTAGAATTTCCACATTTCTCATGAGTGTAGACTCCACCCGCCGGTTGAGTGTTCCCTCTTCAAAAAGACCGTCTTCCTTTCTTTCTCCTGCCGGAAAACCGGTAAGGATTTCCATTGCCTGGTCTACTGTACTTACGGTATACAGATGAAAGTCTCCCCTTTCGACTGCTTCTGTTACCTCGTTATCGAGCATAAGGTTGCGCACGTTCGCGGCGGGAATGATGACCCCTTGTTGTTGTGTCAATCCCCGTGCCCGACAGGTTTTGAAAAATCCCTCCACTTTCTGGTTGACACCCCCTATAGCCTGTACTTCACCTTTCTGGTTTATGGAACCGGTTACAGCCATATCCTGACGCAAAGGTTGATCGGCAAGGCTTGAAAGCAATGCACATGTTTCCGCGAGAGATGCACTGTCTCCTTCAACCCCCTCATATGATTGCTCAAAACATATGGACCCGGCCAGAGAAAGAGGGCGCTCCTGTGCATATCGCGAACCAAGGTATCCTCCCATAATGAGAACACCCTTATCATGAATACGGCCGCTCAGCTTGGACTCTCTTTCAATATTTACCAGGCCCTGCCGCCCCAGGAATGTACGGGCAGTAATACGCGAAGGACGTCCAAAACTGAAATCACCCAGTTCGTAAACAGCAAGACCGTTCACCTGTCCGGCAACCGCTCCTTCTGTATCAATCAATAATATGTCTTCAGCAATGTTCTCCTGCAGGCGGTCTTCAATAAGGCCTAACCTGTGTCGCCGTTCTTGCACTGCCTGGGAAACGTGGCGGTCGAATACGTATTCCTCACCTTCTTTTCTTGCCCAATAATCGGCTTCTACGAGTAAGTCCTTTACATGGCCCAGGCGTGATGTCATCTTTTCCTGGTGAGACACCATGCGGGATGCGTATTCGAGAGATCGTGCCACTCCGCTTTTATGGAATGGAAGCAATTTTTCGCTGTCGCAGCATGATTTGACAAAGCAGGCGAAAACTTCCGATACCCTGTCATTTCGGTGGACGCGATAGTCAAAATCCGCTTTTACCTTGAAAAGATCGTGGAAGTCTTCATCCAGAAAGGAAAGTAAACGGTATATGTATTCATCTCCAATCAGAATTATTTTCCCGCGAAAAGGGAGGGGATCCGGCTTCATTCCCTGGGGGGCGATGAGTCCGTATTGCTCCCACGGGTCTTCCATTTTGATTTTTCCCGTTTTCAGAACTCTTTTCAATCCATCCCAGACGCCCGGATTAACGATGAGGTCCCTGAAATACAGGATCAGGTAACCACCGTTGCCTTGGTGGAAAGAACCGGCCTTTAACATGGTATGGTCACTGAAATATGTTCCCATGAATGCCCGCCGCTCAATACGTCCAAAGAGATTTGTCCAGTTAGGATGACTCTCCAAAATGACCGGCGGGCGGTCTCTTTCGGCATTATCAACAAAGACGTTTATTTTAAAAGGAATAAAGGGATCTTGTATTCTCTGGTAGGGTGCCATCTGTGGAGGTTGAGATTGTTGTTGCTGACCCTCTTCTGGTTCCCTGAAAAAGGGAAGAAAAGAAAGAGTGAAATCTTGCAATGAATGCAAAAATTCGATGACTTCCGTACAATCTTCGTATTTTTTCAGAATGTCCTTGAACAGAGGCGTCACTGCAAACGAACCGACTTTGCGGTCTAATTCACTGACCTTCTTTTTCAAGTCCGCTTCCATCTGGTGTATTTTTTCAAAAGCCGTGTTGATCCGGCTCAGGAGGCTCTGACGCTTATTCTCTATCTCTGTTTTTTCATCATCGCTGAGGGCGATGTATTGCTCCTGCGTCATTGGCTTTCCCTCGGAAAGGGGTACAAGAATAGGACCCATGGAAGTCATCCGAAAAGCAAAGCCCTCTTCATTCGCCTGTTTTTCCAAGTCATGGATAATAGAACGGTGCTTGCGTTGGTGCTCATCGATAAATATCTGCTTCTGACTCTTGTATTCCTCGCTGGCGAAGGTTTTGGGCACAATATCACGCAGATTTTTTCGTAACTCGTCGACATCCTTGGCGAGAGTTTTTCCTTGCCCTGCCTTGAGACGAAGGCTGCCTGGGCTATCCGGATTTGAAAAGTTAAACACATAACACCAGTCAGCAATATCAAATGTTTCTTGTGCTTCCAGCTTATCGCGTATCAGGTTTTCGATACTTTGCTTGACAGCCGTAGCTCTTCCGCTTCCGGAATACCCGGTCACAAAGAGATTGTAACCTGGGCGATCGATGTGCAACCCAAAATCTATGGCGTTGAGAGCGCGGTCCTGACCGATGAATCTTTCCAACGGTTCCACCGCCTCGGTACATTCGAAATCAAATATTCCGGGATCACATCTCCAGCGCAGGACCGAGGGTTCCAGCCGATAGCTTGTTATATTCATTTTCTGATTCATGGACTCTCTCCTTCTCCCTGTCAATTATTTACCCGGCATACTCTGCTATTGTAGCTGAATATTCTCCCGATGCAAAACAACCACCGGCGGCAAGGTTACTGCAAAGGAACCAGATGTACAACTCCCCTGACACCCAACTTCTTCCCCTGCACCACGATAATTCCTTCCACCCCTTCCATGCTTTGAAATGAATCCAAAACATAACCGATATCTTCCTCAGTCTGTACACGATTAGCCAAGGCCGTAGCCCAGGCATCCGCTACAGCTGAATGTTCCGCTATGACGGTAACAGCATCAGCCTGTCCAAAACTCATTGAGGGGCCAACAACACCTGAGGAAGTACACACACCCCAACGGCGTCCACCCGGCACCAGCAGTCCAATGCGGGTACTGAAAGGAGAATGTATCCCGGCATATATCGCCGCAACCCTCTCCTTTGCAGAGCGTATCAAGAGATCCCCTCCATTTTCCACAATAAGTTCACTTGTTTCAAGGTGAAGCGCCTCATCAATCAGGTCATTCAACGCGCCCGCTACGGCTGCCATAGGACCTACGTGCGCTTTATTGGCGGCGTTGGCCATAATGCCGCATATGCGAGGTGCATACGGTTTCACGTCAAGGGGGAACAAAGCTTCTAAAAATCCAGGCTCCTCTCTCCCGTAACGAAGGATATGTTCCCGTTCACGCTGTAAAATACTGTGAACCTCACGGGAAAGATTCTTTTGAGCCAACACCGACAGGTCGCTTTCACCCACCCGAACGGTAAAGGAATGCAAATCCTCACATTGTACCAGGTTGCGGTATCGACGTTCCACGTATGAAACCACCTTCAGATTAATGCCTCCATTGCATGCGTAGGGCAACACTGCACGCAAAATTCACAGGCGATACATCGGTTTTCGTCAAAATATACCCGGTAGTCTTGCCGGTCAACATAGAGAGCACCGCTAGGGCATACCCCCACACAGGCACCACAGTGGAAACAACGGTTATCGTTTTTGCGTATATCCTGGCTGAGGTCTTCAATTTCCACACCCTTGTCCCGTAGAAAATGTAACCCCATTTCCTGTTTCCCGGTGTCTCCGAACAATTCGAGCACCATCAGTCCCTCCCGATGAGGTGAAATGGAGGCCCTGAGAATATTAAAAACCAGGCCAAAGCGCAATGCCAGTTCGCATACAAGGGGCCGGTCCGCGGTATCTTGCGGAAATCTCAAGACAACTTTTCGTGTTTGGTTCATTGTCATCCCCCTCTTTCCTCGGTGGTTTCTGTAACCGGTCTTTCGGTAAGATTGCGGAAGGTTATGCCGCTTTCTGGACCCGGCAGGAGTTCCACGGGTCGGCTCAGAGTAAATTGTCCTCCCTGAATCCACTTTTTGAGAAGTGAAGCCACTTCCCTGGCCCTGCCGTAACTCGAAAGGGACGAGGTGGGTATTTCTTTTCCTTTCAGGGTAATAGTTCCCCGCCGGAGGTCCTGGTACGATACATAACCCAGAATTTCACCGGTGCCGTTTGGATACGCGTGACTGTAATCCACCACGGGGGCAACAATATCACCGTCCTGAACGGCACAATGAAACATAACGTTTTCGTTTATAACAGGAATGGGAATCCCCAGTCCAATCGCCAGGGAACACCCATATCCCCGCAGGCTTACCCCCCATAACCAATCGGGGTGCATTCCTTTCAGGTCGCCTATAACCGCAATCGTTCCGGCGCCCCCCCGGGGCAACCCCCGTTCGGATCGCTCAACCGTGGGATCATGCTGGGTGCCCTGCCAGGCCACAAAACCCGTTCCTCCTCCCAGGAATATTCGGGTTCCTACCCCTATAGTACGATAGAAAGGGTCATTCAAGAGTGGACTGAGTTGACCGGCTGAAGAAAATCCCGCGTTTCCCAGGTGAGGAAGCAACATTCCCATATAGGTGTATATGGGCTTATCGGAGAGATTCACCGCGACATTGTAATTCTGATATGCATTGCGGGGATTGAAAAGGTAGGATTGATTTAACTTCTCCAGACTGATCCAGGTTTTGAGTTTTCTGCGAGGATAACAATCGGTTCCATACCCACTGGCTTCCAAAACCACACTTTTTCCAGCTACCAGATCCTGAATGACGTGTCCTCCACCGTACTTGAACTCTCCTGGATGCACCTTGTTCAGTGGATCATCTTTTGCAGGCTGGGTCGCACCGATGAACAGGTCTACCGCTGCAAGACCTCCATAGGCCGGAACCCCGTTGAGAGTCGCTTCCAGGATTTTCATGCGGGGCTTACTGTGTCCGATATTGAGACACGCTCCTGAAGAGCACATCATACCGAACGTACCGGTAGTGACAACATCCACCTCCCGTGCGGCTTGAGATATTCCTTTTTTCGAAACCAGGTCGATAACTTCTTCAGCCGTGACAACCACAGCCTCCCCTTTTTCAATACGACGGTTAATTTCTTCATACGTCTTCAGCGTTTCTTCCATTCTTTTCACCTCCCTTGCAAAAAAATTCCCCCTCACCCCAGGGGCGAGAGGGACCTCGCGGTACCACCCTATTTCACCGTTTAAGAACTACGGCGTCTTCACGGAGAAGCTTTTCAACATTTCTCCAGAGAAAATAACGGATTCTACCCGTCCCCGGCTCCTGTTTTTCACCGTGGAAGCTCCCTGGCCATGTTCGCCGGAACCCAGGTACCCGGTTTGCAGCTGACCTGGGTTCTCTTTAACCTTTTTCTGTTTGCTCTTCCCTTTCACAACTTATAATGCTTCTT
>PWXL01000175.1 GCA_003561145.1 Candidatus Atribacteria bacterium | reverse complement strand
GGTGAGTGGTTGACCTCCTCTTCCCGCGGCTCACTTTTTTCCCCTCACCCCTCACTGTATTGAGAAAGGTGGAAGGCCGATGGAAGCTATTGATGTTCTCAAAAGCAGAAGATCGATTCGTGCTTTTCGGGATCACCCTGTTGAGCGTGAAAAAATCAAGGAAATTATTGATTGTGCGAGGTTGGCTCCTACTGCCAATAATATGCAACCATGGGAGTTTATAGTGGTTAAAAATGCTGACATGAGGGAACACATTGCCGGGCTTGCCGACTACGGTGGGTTTATCAGGGATGCGCCCGTTTTGGTAGTGGTGCTGTGCAAGGAGACCAAATATTTTCTGGAAGATGGTTGCGCCGCCACCATGAATATCCTCAATGCAGCTTGTGCCCTTGGTTTGGGTTCATGCTGGGTAGCGGGAGATAAAAAGCCCTACGCAAAAAAAGTGACGGAAATTACTGGAGCACCTTCTGGTTTCTCTCTCGTAAGTTTGATTCCCATTGGGTATCCTGGAGAACAAGGAAGATCCATATCATCAAAACGAAACCTTTCAGAGGTTCTTCACTGGGAAAGCTTTTCATAATAGCATAAGAAGTTTACAGGGGAGGTGGAGAAACATGCGAGTGGGAGTACTTTCAGATACCCATGACAATGTACAATGCATAAAAAAGGCCATGGATGTATTCCACAACAGCGAGGTAGATGTGATCATCCATGCCGGGGATTATGTCGCTCCCTTTTCTGTAGGAGTTTTAATGGTGCAGGATATTCCATGGGTGGGAGTTTTTGGAAATAATGATGGAGAGGTCCTGGGTCTGTACCAGAAATCAGAAGGCCGGATCAAGGGACAATACCTGGAATGGGAGAAAGGAGGCTACCGCATTTGGGTTTCCCACTATTATCATCCTTCGTTGCAGGCTTTTCAAACCGGGTCCTATCATCTTTCTGTGTATGGACATACGCATCAGGCGGAAATACGTGAGGAGAAAGGACTATTTTTGATAAACCCCGGAGAGGCAGCCGGAGTGCTCTCCGGGAAAAGTACGGTTGCAGTGGTAGAGCTTGAGAGTAAATTGGCCAAAATGGTAGAACTTTGATTTAATATAAAAAATGTACACCCATGAGCCGGGATTCGGTAGCCGGCATTCAGAATACAAGAGCAATAAGCCTTGAAAATACATTTTTTTATGTGTCAAGAGGCGCTCGGCTGTAATGGCCGGGCATTGGGGAGGAAACCCTGATGGATGTAATTCGGGAACATTTTACCAGGCAATTAAAAGAGGTACAGGAAGATCTTGTGACCATGACAGCTGAAGCTTCAAAAATGCTTCGTCTATCCATTGAGTCACTCAGAGAGAAAAACGTGGAAAAAGCTCGTGAAGTGATTGTCCTCGATGATAGAGTAGACGATTTTAATTTCAACATCGAAGACAAGTGCTTGCGCATGATTGCACTGGAACAACCAGTGGCCAGGGACCTGAGGATTATAGCCGGCATATTGAAGATAATCACTGATGTAGAACGAATAGGTGATTATTCCATTGACATTGCCAAGTTCAGTATCCGATTGGCTGATTCACCCTTGTTCAAACCATTGGTTGATGTTCCCAAAATGGCCGATATAGTATTGAAAATGCTGGAGGAGACCTCCACGGCTTTTATCCAGAAAGATATGAATGTTGTACAAAAAGTTGTAGATGACGATGACCAGGTGGATTCTCTGTACCGCTCTATTCATGAGGAGATCGTAACATACATCGAAAGGGACCCTTCTGTGACCCGCCAGGCTGTTTGGGTTCTTATGATCGCCCGCTATCTCGAGCGCATCGGTGACCATATTACGAATATCACGGAACGGATTTATTATATGGAAACCGGTGAAATGATTGAACTCCACCAATAGGAGAGCGTACATATGGAGGTGAGTCAGTGAAAGCAGCTGTTTTAGAAGGTATTGACAGACTTGTGGTAAAAGATATCGAAAAACCGGAACCCGGACCGGGAGAAGCATTGGTGAGGGTGAAATCCTGCGCGATCTGCGGGTCGGATATCCGCATAATGCATTATGGAAACCCGCGTGTTCAATTTCCCCAGGTTGTCGGACATGAATTGGCAGGCGAAGTGGTCGATGTGGGTAAAGGAGTACAGAGGGTTCGTGTTGGAGACCGGGTAGCGGTCGGCGCGGACGTTCCTTGCGGGAAATGCCACTGGTGCCAAAACGGCAAGGGAACGAATTGTCGTATAAACTATGCCATTGGATACCAATTTCCGGGAGGATTTGCAGAATACATTCTTTTGAACGAGTTAACCCTCTCCTTCGGTCCGGTTCATCGCATACCGGATGCTCTATCTTTTGACCAGGCGTGCCTGGCAGAGCCGTTGGCGTGTGCTATCAATGGTCTTGAAATGGCACATCTCGGGGTTGGTGATACCCTTGCCATCATCGGAGCGGGGCCAATCGGCTGTATGATGATAGAGATGGCCCGGCATATGGGTGCTCCCACTATCATGATGATACAACGATCTTCTCATCGCCTTGCAATGGCGAAGCAGTTTGGTGCTGACGAGTATTTCCTGAGTACGGAAGAAGGCTTCATGGATGTGATTCTTGAACGTACTGAAGGAGAGGGAGTTGATGTCGTCATGGTAGCGTGCGGTTCCCCCGAAGCCCAGGAAATGTCCCTGCAAATTGCCGGGCACAGAGCGCGCATAAACTTCTTTGGGGGACTTCCATCTACTGCGCGTCCCATTACCATATCCAGCAATCTCATTCATTACAAGGAATGCATGGTATTGGGAAGTCATGGCAGTCTTCCCAGGCATCACCTGAAAGCTTTACAAGTCATTCAAGCGGGTATGGTGCATACCGAGAGATACATTTCGCATACATACCCCCTTACAGAGATTGAAAAAGCCATTCAAACAGCCGAGTCACACCAGGGTTTGAAGGTGATTGTGAATCCATGAAGACAAAAACCATGCGAGCCGCCGTTCTGAAAGAGAAAGGACGGCTTGAAATAGATGAAATACCACAACCGTCACCCGGAAAGGGAGAGGCGTTGTTACGGGTCCGTGCCTGTGGTATATGCGGCTCAGATATCCCCCGTATATTCGGTGACGTGGCCTATTACTACCCTATCATTCCCGGTCATGAGTTTTCGGGGGAGGTTGTGACGGCAGGAGACTCTCAGGGCGAGAGGTGGATTGGAAAGCGGGTAACGGTTTTTCCTTTGCTGCCATGCCGTAAGTGCACCTGGTGCGCATGCGGTCGATATGAGCTGTGCGACGACTATGGATACCTTGGTTCACGCCAGGACGGAGCATGTGCCCAATATGTGGTGGTACCTGTTTTCAACCTGGTGCAGCTGCCGGATGAGTTGTCTTTTGAGTTGGGCGCGATGACAGAACCAGCGGCTGTAACCTTCCATGCCATGCGCAGGGCGGGCCTTTCAGCGGGAGAAAAGGTAGCGGTTTTCGGTTTGGGAACAATCGGGATACTCTTTGGGGTATGGGCGCGGTTGGCCGGGGTATCTACCTTGCTTGGGATAGATGTAGATGAAAAGAAGTTTCCTCTGGCACAGGAAATGGGGTTCCATCAAACAGGC
>PWXL01000196.1 GCA_003561145.1 Candidatus Atribacteria bacterium | reverse complement strand
TTCGAATCGCGGGAGGGGGTGCGAAAAGTGGAGTGTGGGGGCAGATTATATCCGATGTACTGGGTATTCCGGTGGTCATCCCCCGGGTACAGGAACTGGGCGCACTGGGAGCGGCATTGACGGCGGGGGTTGGTGTGGGTATATATTCTGATCTCCCCGAAGCTGTACGGCATACTCTACACACTGACCGCACATATTACCCGGACGGGAAAAACTTTGAATTTTACCAGGAATATTTCGAGCTGTATCTCGAAGTGCGACATCGGATGAAGTATTTCTGGCAGCTGAGGGGAGAAGTACTTGAGCGGTGGCGGTAATAAGGCCGTGAGGTGGAAAGAGTGAGTCGTGAATTGAATAAGAACTGGCAGGATGAGAGCAAAAAAATGAGTTTTTCAGAAAATGATCTCATGGTAGAAACCGCACGTCTCTATTATTATGAAGGGTTGACCCAGGATCGTATTGGAGAAGTGCTGGGGCTTTCCCGCCAGAAAGTATGGCGTTTGCTGAGCCGTGCACGATATGAAGGAATTGTCCAGGTTCGCATTGTCAATCCCCGAACATCCACTTCCTCCAAGATTGCCGAAGAATTGCGTGATCATTTTGGATTGCGTGAGGTGGTTGGTGTGCCGGTGTTTTCTGACGACGAAACAGTCGTACGTAAAAGAGTTGGTCAAGCTGCTGCTTCGTATCTATTTTCCCATGTCGAACCTCGTGCTACTTTAGGGGTTTCTTACGGAAAGACATTGTTTGAAATGGCCTCATTTCTCGCCCCAAAAAATGTTGCCGGGCTTCGGGTAATACAGATTATGGGAGGCTATGGAAGAGTAAAAGGAGAAGCTATGGCGATTGAATTAGCACGACGTATAGCTTCCTCTTTCGGGGGTGAAGCAGTGTATCTTCTGGCACCTGCATTCGCCCGTGATAAGGCTACCCGTGAAGCGCTCATCAGTGAAGGCGGTGTGGAAGATGTCATCAGTATGTGGGAAGAGCTCGATATCGCGCTGGTAGGCATTGGAGGTGTGACTCCTTCTTCCACATTGCTTGATACGGGAGATTTTCACACGGAAGAAGTAGAAGATATACTCGATCACGGAGCAGTGGGTAATATTTGTGGTAATTTTTACACAATTAAGGGAGAACCGGTTTCTTGTCATGCCGATAAGCGACGCATCTCTATGTCGCTCGAGAAGTTACAAGAAGTCCCGCAGGTATTGGGTGCCGCGGGAGGAAAAGAGAAAGTCCAAGCCGTATTGGGAGCTTTACGCGGGAAACTGGTCGATATACTGATTACGGATGAGAGAACAGCTGAGAGAGTACTGCAAGCCGACAACTAGAAAGGGTGAACACATACCATGGCTCGAGGTTGCTGTGTGCTGGTATTTGATGTGGGTACCGGGAGTGGACGATGTCTTATTTTTGACCATGAAGGGAGAGAGCTTGCCGAATCTCATAGGGAGTGGACTCCCCGAACAATTCCCCAGTATCCGGGCTCACGTGATTTTGATACCTCAGAAAGCTGGATGTTGTTGAGTGAGTGCGTCCAGGAAGCTCTTGTGAAGGCAAAAGTGGATGCAGAGGATATATCCGGCATAACCGCCACCAGCATGAGGGAAGGATTTGTGCTTTACGACGCTGAAGGGAGAGAACTGTGGGCATGTCCCAACACCGATGCCCGGGCCGGCGAAGAAGGACGAGAGCTTATCGAGCAGGGGGTGGGGGAACAGGTTTTTCAGGAAGGGGGAGACTGGTTTGCGATCCATGCCATGCCCCGCTTAGTGTGGATTCGGAAAAAGCAGCCGGAAATATTTAAAAAAGCCCGCCACCTGACTATGCTGGGCGACTGGGTGGTATACCGGCTCACAGGAGCATATACCACTACTCCGTCTCTCGGTTCGAGTTCAGGACTGTTTTCCTTGGAGGGAGGCGATTGGTCCAGGAAAAGCATTGAAATCTGCGGTTTGGATAGGGACGTTTTCCCGCCGGTGGTAGAATCAGGCA
The DNA here is from genome assembly GCA_003561145.1 of Candidatus Atribacteria bacterium. Classification (GTDB taxonomy): domain Bacteria; phylum Atribacterota; class Atribacteria; order Atribacterales; family Atribacteraceae; genus Nitricultor. The sequence continues at coordinate 1,618 of PWXL01000196.1, read as the reverse complement.
CACGGGTGGGGGAAGTAACCGAAAAAGCGGCCAGGGAGACCGGTCTTTGTGCCGGGACGCCGGTATATACCTCAGGGGGCGATACTCAATTAGCTCTCTTAGGAGTGGGGACAATAGAGCCTTACCAGTACACCATTGTGGGAGGGACGTTCTGGCAAACGACCATGATCACCCCCTATCCCTTGATCGATCCCAAGGTTCGGCTGCGAACCCACTGCCATGTGCTTCCCGGTTTTTGCATGACCGAAGGATTCGGTTTTTTGCATGGGTTGGCGGTACGCTGGTTCAGGGACGCCTTTTGCCATGATGAAAAAAAGGAGGCCCGGAGACGAGGGGTGAGTTCTTACGCTGTCATCGAAGAGCGTGCTTCTGCCGTTCCTCCCGGTTCAAACGGAATCATCGCCACTTTTTCCGATATCATGTATGCCAGGGAAATTAAGCACGCCGCTCCCTCTTTTTTGGGTTTTGACATTTTTACTCCAGAAACCTCTGGGAAAAAGGAATGCTTCAGAGCGCTGGAAGAAAACGCAGCCTATGTAGCGTATGGCCATGCCCTGATTCTCGAAGAACTCACCGGCCGCCCCTGTGATCAGGCAACTTTTTGTGGTGGTTCATCACGGGGGCAGCTGTGGCCGCAAATTGTAGCCGATGTTATCGGTGCTTCTTTGCGCATTCCTGAGGTGAAAGAAGCAACTGCCCTGGGAGCGGCCATGTGTGCCCTTGCGGGAAGCGGAATATACGGAGGGCTCGAGGAAACCGCTTCCTCCATTGTCAGGTGGGAGCGGGAGGTGGAACCGGATAAGGACAATCACAGGCGTTACCAGGAATTATTTAAAAACTGGCAAGCTGTCTACCGTGAGGTTCTGTCTATCAGTGACCGTGGTTTACTCGACTACCTGTGGAAGGCCCCTGGTGTATGAGAAAGGGGGTTTACAGGAGCCGTTCATTTTGTTAAAATTCAATACGGTCAAAATATGTATTTACATTAAATAAATTATTTAATATAGTTATGTTATGATAATATTGTAGAAATTAGCTCGATATAACAAAAATTTACGCAATGATTCATGAAAAACCTGTCGTGAGAATCCTACTAAGAAAATTTCCCAATAAAAAATCTCAATATTCTGGTGAACTCAATCAGATTTTTATGTTGAGAGTTTCAAAGGGTTGCTTTGTGAGAGGACCTTAAGGGCCGTAAATCATGGGCAGCAAGACAGAATACTAAATCAAGGCGATTATTCAAGGTTGGATTGTTCAATGTTCGATATTTTCTGTTGAAATAACTGTATATTTGTGATGGGGAAATGGGGAAGTGTTGAACTGGGAATTGGCTGAAGGGCCGTGAGTCGTGAATCGTGAGTCGTGAGACGGATACTGATCACTGATCGCCGATCACTGTTCACCATATGTAAAAGCATAGATTGCCACGCCTCGCACAGCAGCTCGGCTCGCAATGACAGAATATAAGGTTATGAAGATAAAAAAGCGGTTGAGGTGTGAGGGTAGATTGAGTATGTGGAAGCATAACATGCTCTGAGTTTTTATGACCTTTTCTTTCCACTACTCACGACTCACTGCCTTTACAGGGCAGGGAATAGGGAATAGGGAATAGGGA
>PWXL01000251.1 GCA_003561145.1 Candidatus Atribacteria bacterium | reverse complement strand
TGGAGAGTGGACACTCTCGGTCACAGAAGTACTATAGTCTCTATCGTACAAGAGCTACTAGGGCCATAAGTACCACAAGCAGTCGATCCTGGCATTGGAGCAGCTTGCTCTGCTGCACGATTACTTGAAATGTTGCACAAATACATCACAAGTGCATGCCTATGCCTTTACACGCCCGGCAAAATACAGCTCCGAGAAACACATGAGCATCACTTGAAAGACCGCCTGGCATGGAAGCCGATGACAGACACAACACAAGGCCGAAGGTGCACTCCCGCCCTGTCCTGAGCTCGGCACACAGAGAGGCGGAGACATGCTCCACCCCTCGTGTTGTGTGCGGTGATCGGTGTCAGCTCTGGGTCTGGCGGCGTCGCAGTATCAGGAGGCTTGCACCTGCTATGACTGTCAACAAGGTGATCCAGGGTGCCATGACAGCTACCTTGTTAACCGGGGAGCCTTCCCAGCCTACGGTCAACGGTGACATCGGGTTGCCCGGTCCTCCCGGATCATGGACTTCCCCATCTGGAGACTCAGGTGTGTCGCCCAGTACTCCGTCGGTGAGTTCGATTACCATTATGTTATCACCGTTGTCGTCGAGGTTCGGCAAGGAGTACCACCGCGTGCCATCGTGTTTCCACCACACGGTACCCACCGGTACAGCTTCAGGCAGCTCGATGGTCAGCGTCACTGTTGCTCCATCCGCCAGTCCTGTGATCTTGAACTCAAACATGCCGTGAGGGAAGTTGACCCCACGGGGAGCCGGGGATAGGGCCGGGATCGGTGTGAGGTCTGCGAAGAAGCCGTCGCTTGTGGTCAAACAAACATCGCCCGTGCCGGTAGCAGATTCAACACATTCTGTTTGAATGCCGGTGATGGCATAGAGCTTATCTGACCCCACATAGATGGTGCCGTCGGCACCTATGGCTGGGGAGGAGGTGACGTAGGACCCAGTGGCGAAGCTCCATTTCTCGGTGCCATCAGGGCTAATAGCGTAGACATTGCGAGCCCAAGAATCCCCAGACGGGTTCCCGGATCCGACATAGACGATGCCGTCAGCATCGACCGCAGGCGAGGAGTGCACTGCAGGCCCAATGTGGAGACTCCACCTTTCGGTGCCATCAGGGTTTAAGGCAAACACCGCACCATCGTCAGCACCACCGTGGAGATCTCCAACACCCATGTAGATTATGCCGTCCACCCCCACGGCAGGAGAACCGACGATCGAGGTTTCGGCATCAAAGGACCAGATTACGTTACCATCGGAATCTATGGCACACAGTTCGTTGTTCAAGGTGCCGACATAGATGGTGCCATCAGCGGCCACGGCTGCCGAGTGGGCAGAACCAACAGACGGTATGCTCAAGCTCCACTTCAGGGTACCCTCGGGGTCAATGGCATAGAACTCGCCTCCAGCGCTCACATAGATGGTGCCGTCTGCCCCTATAGCAGGTGAGGAGTGGACCGAACCTTCGGTAGAGAAGCTCCACTTCATGGTGCCGTCAGGGTGTATGGCATAGAGCCTGCTCTCATATGCGCCCACATAAATGGTGCCGTCTGCCCCTATGGCAGGTGAGGACCAGACGTTGCCCTCTGTAGCAAACCTCCACTGCTCAGTACCATTGGGGTCTATGGCGTAGACGTTACCGTCACCTGAACCCACATAGATGGTGCCGTCGGCACCTATGGCTGGGGAGGAAACGACCCCGATTTCGGTCGTGAAACGCCACTTCTCACTACCGTCGGGGGCTATGGCATAGAGATAACTATCAGAAGACACGAGACCAGTAAAACAGCCGACATAAATGGTGCCATCTGCCCCTATGGCGGGGGAGGAGTTGACCCTGTGCTCAGTGTTGAAGCTCCACTTCAGATGCGGTGTATCAGGACCAACAAAGGGGCTTCTGCCGGTGCGCTGGGCGTTCTGCCCGAACATAGGCCAGGGGCTATCGGCGGGCTGAGCCTGGGCTGTTTCTGCCGCGATAAGTGCGGCAAAGGACGATACCACCAGGCAAACAATCATGCCCAAAGCTATCAAAGATTTCGACCTGTTCATATATCACCTCCTGACGTTTACTTAGACTTGTAGGACTGCAGTTCTTCTAAGACCTTAACTCATACCATAACCCCTGCCGCACAACAGCGAACTTCCAACATCAGAGCCATTACAGGCATTGATACAGTCCGAAAAACTCTCATTCACTCTGCGACAACCCACGGTCGCACTACTATCCCGCCTCGTTACCAAGAGGAATCCACCACCCGTGGCAATGATTCGAGGTCAGTCAAGAGCGTCTCATCCGCGGTGTGGAACAAAAGCAGCCGAGCACACACCTACATGCGCTCGACTCAGCGTCGTAACAGCAAACGCCATCCTCTACGGCATACACTGGACCACCGACCCCAGGCTTTTTGGGAACTAGTTGTATTCTATCAAATACTTGCAGTGCTTTGTCAATACCTCGGATTGTGTGTAGCAACACCGTCTGCACCGCTGCTACACTGTAAGCCGAAACCGGCGCCACATGTACTTGAAGGTGTGCTTCGGAGAACGAAAGGGATAGACATACCGATATCGGAGATGTCCGGTCGTTTCTCGATCTCTCTTCGTGTCTGAAGGCAGACCTACTTGCCGATTCTGAATACCTTGGTGCCACAGGTCGGGCAGACGCCCTGGGTCGCCGGTCTCTTGTTCTTCATGACGATGCTCTTGGGGTTCTTGATCTCTTTCTTGGCTCGGCATTTCATACAATACGCTTGCATTTGACCCTCCTTTCTGTGAACGAGATAGTAGGCCATTCGACTGCACGATGTCAATCGCTGCCGAAGTTCAGGCAGCGAGCACGATCCTATCGAGCGGGCCAGGTCAGCCCTTTCCTTCCGGCAGGCCACCTTCCATCCACCCGGGCCCGGAGGTGGTCAGAAATCGCCTCAGATGATTTTGAGAGCGAGTTTTAGCTTTGGTTGCTGCACCTGAAATCTTCTCCGAGTGTTATCGGTGCGCCCGGGGTCGCAGAGGTTACGCGGCCGTAGCTATTCATCAACTCTCCATCGTGCAGTTCGGGCCTACGGGACTATGAGGCTCGGGATTCCGCAGGCGCACTGCGATACCGGCCGCTGTTCCAGGCACGAAAAAAGGATAGCTCTTCGGCTATCCTCGTGAAAAAGGCATAGAAAAAGGCAGAGCAACCCCTATACAGGCTGCTCTGCCTTCTCGTTGTTCGGTCAAGCGTTCAGTTCTGCAATGGCTCTATGCTACGGCTACTGGCTCTCTCTTGCGCCTTCGACTGCGCTTCGGCTTGGCTTCGGGTTCTACTGGCTCGGTGCTATCCCCTGTCTCAACCTCGGCACTCGGTTCGGTCTCAGTAGCCGATCTGGTCTCAACCTCGGTAGACGGTTCGGTCTCAGCCTCGACAGTCCGTTCGGCCTCAACTTCGGCAGTCGGCTCGCCCTCGCCTTCCGCCTCGGTTCTGCTCGCCTCGGTGTCGGCCTTCTGTTCCTCATGTGCACGAGTGCTCATCATCGGCATCACCACCACCTGAAAGCCGTCGGCTGTGAACATCACCGGCTGATATGCCTTCGACAGGCTGAAGTCCACCATCTCCCCGAACACCCTCATGACATCGG
>PWXL01000203.1 GCA_003561145.1 Candidatus Atribacteria bacterium | reverse complement strand
GCGGCCGAGAGCGGACGTCCTATGCCTCCTACGGCCCACTATGGGGATCTGGCCGATTCAGTGGCGGCCTGCCTGCAGCAGATCTTTGCCCTGGGTGACCCGATACCGGAAACCCTGCAGGAATTTCAGGAAACGTATAACGCCCGTTTCGGGGGCGAATGATCGGTTTGGAAATAGAAAACCATGTCCGATGCCAACGTTCATGATAAAGAACTGACGCTGGACGGACGGCCGTACGGCAGCCTGGACCTTTTGCAGAGGTACCGGCTGCCGTACTCCTTCCTGTTACCCAGTGTTGTGTTGGTGCTTATGTTTCTCGTATACCCCATAATATCGGGTCTTGTGATGAGTTTCCAGCGGGAAACACTTGCAGGTGAAGTATATTGGGTAGGACTGAGTAACTTTCGTATGCTCTTTGGAGAGGGACGGTTTTCTCTCAATATGCGGCTCTCCATTATATATGTGTTGGGTAACCTTTCATTGTCTGTACCGCTCGCCTATTTCGCGAGCCTCCTGGTCACCAGCCGTGAATCAGGGAAACTCTCTTTCTTCCGGGCTTTGTATCTTCTTCCCTTTATCACGGCTCCCGTGGTGAGCTCTGTCATTTTTCTTTCCATGACAGACCCGGTGAGCGGACCGTTTACCATGGTGCTTGAGTGGTTTACCGGTCGGAGACCCGTCATACTCGCTGACCCCGGCCTTGCTATGGGAACGGTTATCCTGCATAGTTTCTGGCGTTCTTTTTCCTTTATAATGCTTTTCCTGGCTGCTGGAATGACCACCATTCCCCATGAACTCTATGAGTCTGCCAAAGTTGATGGGGCTTCACCATGGAAGCTCTTTACCAACATCACATTTCCTCTCACCCGGCTTCACCTTGCCCTTTCCATGCTTATCATTACCATGTGGACAATCCAGGATGCAGAGACGGTGTTCGCTCTCACCCGGGGAGGCCCGGGATATTCTACAGAGGTCCTTGCTGTACGCCTGTTCAAAGACTCTTTTATCAACTTCAACCTGAATGTGGGAGCGACTATCGGGGTAGTTTTATTGGCTGTGAGCTTGCTGTTTATGGCGCTGTACTTGAAGCTCATGGAAAGGAAGTGGTGAATGTGGGGAAAATGCCTTTCTGGAAATGGGTAGCTCTCATACTCATAATGCTGTTTGTTCTTTTCCCCCTGGTTTGGGGACTCAAGGTGTCAATCGCCCCCCGCTTTGACACCGGCCTCATTCCACGGGAATTGACTCTGGAGCACTACCGGTATATTTTTTCGCGTCCGGAGTTTTTCGGTTATTTCCGTAACAGTCTCAGTGTAAGCGGTGGAACTATCACGCTTGCCCTGCCGATGGCGCTTTTAGGGGGGTATGCGCTTGCCAGGTTCCGTTTTCCGGGAAAGCAGTTCAGCTTCCTTTTTCTCGTCTTTCCTCTCTTACCTTTAATTGCTGTCCTGGTCCCGCTGGTAGCCTTTCTCAACTCACTGGGGTTGTACAACCGGTTCTCCGGGCTTATCATGGTGAACGCGGTATTCAACTTGCCTCTTGCCATATGGATGCTGCGTAATTTTATCATGGAGGTTCCGGTGGAAATTGAAGAAGCCGCCCTGGTCGACGGTTGCTCGCGCTTACAGGCTATCCGTAAGGTGGCGATGCCGCTCATGGTGCCTGGATTGGTAGCGGTGGTGGTTTTTATTTTTATTACCACCTGGAATAACTACATATACGCTTCAGCCATCATAACACGACCGGCCATGCGCGTGCTCCCACAGGGTATCTTGGCTTTTATAGGTACGTGGGGCACCTATTGGGGTGGCCTGACCGCGGCAGGAATGGTTGCCCTGTTTCCTCCACTGGTACTTTTTATTTTGTTTCAGCGCTGGTTCATAGCGGGTCTTTTTGGACAGATGCTGAAGTGAGGAAAGAGAGAGGAGGTTTCCATGCGCTACCATATACATTTTGTCTCGCATACTCACTGGGACCGTGAATGGTATGAACCGCTTGAAGCTTACCGCTACAGGTTAGTCAAGCTCGTTGATAACCTGCTCGATGTATTCGCAATGGACCCTCATTATCAGTGTTTCATGCTGGACGGACAGACCGTGGTTCTCGAGGACTATTTGGACGTACGGCCGGAAAGAGAAAGCGAATTACGTTCTTTGGTGGAAAATGGAAGAATATTGGTAGGTCCATGGTATATCCTGCCTGATGAGTTTCTGATCAGCGGCGAGACTCATATTCGTAACCTGATGATCGGTATCGGCCAAAGCCGCCGTTTCGGGGGTTGGATGAATGTCGGGTATCTTCCTGACTCTTTTGGCCATATTGCGCAAATCCCCCAAATTCTTGCAAAAAGCGGTATTCCTTATGCGGCCTTTTGGAGGGGAGCAGGTAAGGATGTACAATCGAGCGAATTTTTTTGGGAAGCACCGGACGGTTCGCAAGTCCTTAACGTGTTTATGCCTTACGGGTACAGCGCAGCCTGCAATCTTCCCTCGCCGGGGGAAAGCCTTCGTCAGAGAGTGAGAACCATGATTGAAAAGCTTTCTCCTTTCGCCCGCAGCAGGCATCTCCTCATGATGAACGGATCTGACCATGTGGAGCCCGACCCTTCTTTTACCGGCAAGTTACGGTACCTGCGTCGGGAAATGGATGACCATGACTATGGTCACTCCACACTTCCCTTTCTGTTTTCTCGTTTGGAAAAAGAGCTTGAAAAGGATTCTTTGCCGGTGTACCGGGGGGAATGGCGGGAGGGAGACCTCAATTACCTGTTGGGTGGCACGCTCTCAACCCGCATGTACCTGAAGCAGGCCCATCACAAGCACTCTTCCTTTGTAGAGGGACAGGCGGAGCCTCTGTCAGCAGCTCTTTTCACCCTTGGCGTTCCCTATCCCGAGCACATTTTTAATTTTTTGTGGAAAGGAGTACTGAAAAATTCCACCCACGATGCGATCTGCGGGTGCAGTTGTGATGGCGTGCACCGGGAGATGGTTGTCCGGTACCGGGGCATGGAGGAAATTGAAAAAAAATGGCTTGCCGACATTCCAAAAAAACTCGAACGCGTTTTGGTATCCGGTGCGGAGGAAAACCTGGTAGTCTTCAACCCTCATCCTTTTCCGGTAACCGAGTATCTGGAAGTCGACCTTTTTTTGGGCAAGGAACTCCTTGAGGACGTGGATTTCGAAGTCGCCCGCATTGTCAAGCACGATCTCCCTGCGGCTGAATTTCCAGAAGGGGTGAAACTGGTATGCGGTGAAGACGAGGTAAAACCTGTCATCCTCGAAGGGGAATGGTCACAAGTCATCGAGACCCCTCCGCATAACCTTCCTGAAATATACCGGGCACGCCGCTATAAAGTGGGATTTGTGGCCGGAAACCTTCCGCCCTTGGGGTTCAGGGTGTATCAAGTGGAGCCGGCTGATCATAAGCCAGCGGTTCATTATGAGCACAAGAATGCAATTGAAAACGAATTTTACCGCCTGGAGGCAAGCGCACAAGGAGAAATGACCTTGACTCACCGGCTGTCCGGTCTCACCTTCCCCCTGGAACTGGAGTTTGAGGACACATCGGACGCCGGTGATGAGTATGACTGGTCACCCTGCCCGGAAGATAAGATGGTCAGCAGCAGTGGAATG
>PWXL01000123.1 GCA_003561145.1 Candidatus Atribacteria bacterium | reverse complement strand
GAGGGAAACCGTAATATTCATATATGCCGGCTGCCCATTCCCTGTCCCCGATCAAGGGCCAATCATCATGGGGGAATCCCTCTGCTTCCTGCAGGGTCTCGATGTCTACATCGAGGAGAAACACCCCTTCGATCGGCCTGGGGATAAGCGCTTCCCAGGGAATGGCAAAGTAGTCTGTCCCGAGACCGAGGAAACCGCCAAAGGACAATACGGCAAAGGCGATACAACCTTCTTCGACATCGAGAACCAGGTCTTCGATGAAGCCCAGGTTTTCTCCTTCCAAGTTCTGGACGACAGAACCGACAAGGCGAGTCGAGCGGAAAGCGAAGATATCTTCGTCAATCGCTCTTTCCTCTTCATGAGGATCTACCACTGCTTCGTTGAGAACTTCGTTTTCACTGCCTTGCTGAAGGGTATACGCTGGTACAACGCCGGTCATGGTCACTGCCATAATTATCATCAATATTAATATATATATTCTCATTATCCTGACCTCCTTGTTCAAATATGAAACATATAGAATATTATTATCAAAATAATGGTAACACCATTCATTATATATGTCAAATTATGATATGTATGAGCGAATTATGGTCTTTGAAGAATACCTATTGAAGAGTTCCATAGGGCACGCAAGAGAACAGGGAAGGTTGGTCTGTCATGTGACACGGCCGGTGGCCTGTAAGCAGCAATCCTTGATTCGAGTGTAATAAAAGTAAGGGTGTTTCAACAATTCCCATGAATACATATTCAATAATTCCCAAGTCTTCACCCTCGAAATCATTCACTGGTGGCCCAACAAAAACACTTGCCCACCCTTTTCGTTGACATTACTCGTGACTCCCCGTAAAATTTCGTATGTAGAAAAGGGAACACCACAGGGAGAATACTTATGTATGAGCGGATCATACTTTCCGGTGACTGGATGGGATTGGTATTCAAGGGAGTCGCTGCGTTTCTTTTCGGCATCGTCGCTCTTGTACGTCCCGGCTTGACCGCGACGCTCGTTGCGCTCTTTCTGGGGTTGGTGCTGGTTTTTCACGGTGTGATGTCTTTCATGCTTATATCACATAACTCCCCGCGCAGGTGGCTTTTTCTCATCGAGGGTATTGCCGGTGTGGCAATAGGAGTTATTATTTTTCTGTGGCCAAGAACTGTATTCCTCACGACAGCATGGCTTCTTGGTGTCTGGATGCTGCTGGGAGGAATTTTCACTATAATGGGAGGATTTGATTTTACATTTAAAATATCGTTATGGGGCCGTATCGCTCAAACAGTGAACGGTGGTCTCTTCATAATTTTCGGCTCATTGCTCATCAGATATCCCACGGAGGGTGTAACAGCGGTATCCATGCTTTTCGGACTTCTCGCACTGGTTATCGCCGCCATGCTATTCATCTCCGCATATACGTTGTTGAAGATGCCCAGGGGTATTCCTCAAAGGGATTGAATGAACTGAGAAACTCAATCCCACCACATGGCACCGCGGGGTTCGGTTATCAGTACTTCTTTCAGAAAGCTCACTGCCTTTCGTAAGCCCTCTTCCCCGCTCATCAGGGAGTCTTCGTGTTCAATGCTCAAAACGTCATCATATCCAACCAGGCGCAGTGAACTCACAAAACTTTTCCAGAAACCATAGTCATGCCCGTACCCTACCGTACGAAAGAGCCATGACCGCTTTGTCTCCTGGTTATACGGCTTGTTATCGAGCACCCCGTTTACCTGGGCAACCAATGGTTCCACGCGGGAGTCCTTGGCATGTACGTGAAAGATACAATCTCCAAGAGCCCGTACCGCGGCGGTCGGGTCGATACCCTGCCAGAAAAGATGGCTGGGGTCAAAATTACAACCGATCTCCTCTCCAACCGCTTCCCTCAATAGGAGTAGTTTTTCCGGATTATAAACGGCGTCTCCCGGGTGCATTTCCAGGCAAATCCTGGTCACGCCATTTTCACGGGCAAAAGATACTTCTTCCTTCCACAAGGGAATCAATACCTCTTCCCATTGATACCGGAGCGCTTCTGTAAAATAATCGGGCCAGGGACAGGTAATCCAACTGGGATGTTCATCATGGTTCGAGGTACCGGGGCAACCCGCGAAGGTTACCACTCGATCCACCCCAATAAGCCCCGCCAGTGTAACCGCCTCATGAAAATCCCTACGATGTTGATCGGAAAAGTCTTTGCGGGGATGGGCAAGGTTGGCATGACAGGAAAGAGCGCTGATGAAGAGTCCTCGTTTTTCGACCGACTTCACCATGGCCCTGCGTTTTGTTTCATCAGCTATAAGTTCGGCCGGATCAATATGTTTTTTGTGGATGAATCCACCACACCCCAACTCGATCGCATCGCAGCCGCTTTCTTTGACGGCATCAAGAGCGTCTTCAAATCCCCTGTCAAAAAAATTGATATTAAAAGACCCGATCTTCACCGTTTATGCCTCCTTCTGTTTCTGATTGCTTATCATCTTCTCTACACATAAAACCTCCCTCTTCTTTTCTTTTTCCTGAAAAGAAGAGGGAGGTTTACTACTTTATTCACATGTGTTTTTGCGCGGGTAAATGGTCGCTAGAAAACTATTCCCAGGAATCATGGAATTATTCTATTTCCCCACTCCATACTTGTTCGGCATCGCGGTAAATTGAGACATCATAAATGGGATCAAGCACCACCGGGTAGCCTACATCGATGGTCCACTTCACTCCCTCAACTGTAACAGAAAACTGATAGGCTGTATATCCCGGAAGCATAGTAATGATTCTCGCAGTCCAGATCGCATCCTGGGGAACGGGAATACCGTCCTGGTTGGAAAGGTCAATAGCTATATCCCGGGCCTCAAGAACCTCCTCCGGCACGTCATCGACCGGGGCTGGAGCACATCCCACCAGCAAGACCAAACCCAAAACAATGAGACAGAGAACTGGCAATAATCCCTTCTTTCGCATGTCAGTAACAACTCCCAAAAATAATGAATCCTCTCCACTTTTATTTTACGCATGCCGTTTCCTTTTATTACACAGCACGTAAAAAACAATGAAATATTTTTCCACTAAAAAGAAATTCTCGCGGCTGAAACATGTAGAAGTTCCTGAGGGATAAAAAACCCTGATTGAGTCATCCAGCTAAATTGCTTTGGCAATGAGAGGGAAATGTCAGACCGTAACCAAACCGACTTCATTCGGTGTTCCTGTACAGGATTCCGCAGACTTGTTGCAAAGGTAAAGCCAAAAATGGAAGGCCTGCCCACCTCTATTTCCATTAATCCAGCAGATAGGGGGTTTCATTTGCATGTATGATTCGTATTATAATGTATTATTTAAAGGAGCTGCTCGGCCATTTTGCGGCGGCATCAAGGATGAAAGGCAATTGAGGGTGTATAATTGAGACTTGAGAGAAGGCTAAGATCATGGGGAAAAAGAAATGAGTTTTTTCTCAATGCCTTTCCACGACTCACGACTTACGTCTCACGACTCACGGAATTTACAGGAGGCCACTTGATGGAAATGAAAAAGAGAAGAAAAGTGAATTACCGGGCAGAACTCGTTGGAGTTTTCGGCTATCCGGTTTCCGAGAATCCCACCGGCATAATGCAGGAAGCAGCTTTCAGGGAACTGGGCCTGAACTGGCGGTACTTGACCAT
>PWXL01000069.1 GCA_003561145.1 Candidatus Atribacteria bacterium | reverse complement strand
TGCAAGACGGTGCAACACAAGCCGCCTGTATGTTTGCCCTCGATTCCACCCCCTGTGGTTTTTTGTTCCAGAGATAGTATAATCACTCATCGCATGATGTCAATAAATTTTCAAATTATTTAGAAATTTTTCTCATAAAATAACCTTTGGTTTTCCTGCTCAACGTTCCTTCTTTTCAATAATCCCTCGGGTGAAGAGCAGCCGGTTCAATCTCGCTTCATTCTTTCCGACCCACCCCTTCCAGGATAGCCTGGTAGAGTGCATCGATGCTCTCCTCCCCCTTGACGAGATACGCGTAAGCCCCTCTCCTGAGTGCCTTGCGTTTAAGATCACCGCACATACTGAAGAGAATGACCGGGAGATCGGGGTACTGTTCCTTGATCTTTTCCAAAAGGGTGACGCCATCCATGTCGGGGAGCATAACATCCATGATCACGATATCCGGCTCAAGATCCCTTACGAGGTCTAAGGTGCCCCGAGCTTGAAAGTTGTTGCCCACTACCTGCATGTCTTTTTTGAGGTGCAGAATGAAAGTGAGGCTTTCCAGGAAGTAACGGTTATCATCAATAATAAGAAGACGAATAGGAGGGGAACCGCCGTGCTCTTTTCTTGAAACAAAGAAATTTTTTTGCCCTGCTTTCTTGTCGCCCTTTGTGTGATCAGAGTTACCGGGAAAATACATGAAAGAGCTCATGAGAAAGACCACCTATCGTAGGTATATTCCTTTTCCACTTAACAGGTACACATTGTGTTTTCCTGTACACTGACAACACTCTCTGTATCCTTTCTTCCCGAGAAGAAAGTTACAGCGAGGTGCTATACAATACCTTTGTTCTATTGTGAAGGAATGAGGGGGAAATACAATCCTACCAGAAGACTAAAAAGGGGAGGGGAAGTCATGAAAAAATCCTCACAAGGGGCAGAAAGTCCCGAATGCAGGTAGCCTGGTTCTTCTCTACGTGCGTTTTTTATCGTGAATTCTTGTACGGCGCCTCTACAGCCCTTCTCCACCGAACCCTTCACGGATTGCGAAAACGATAAGGTGCATGCGGTCAGGAATATCAAGCTTTTCCAAAATATTGGTAATATGGTTTTTAACCGTCTTTTCACTGATGAAAAGCTTTTCGGCGATAGCCTGGTTGTTCATCCCCTTTGCTACCTCCTCTAAAACTTCCCTTTCCCGGCAACTGATTTTCTCCAGGAAAGCGGACACCTGGTTGTTATTGGAGGGCAGGCGGTTGCGTAATTCTTCTATGACATAGGGCGTCAACCGCTCTCCTATCACCAGGTTGCCCTGCAGGGCCGACTCGACGCCGCGCAGGAGATCATCAAAATGACACACCTTGAGAAGATATCCCAGTGAACCCGCAGCGATAACCTCAAGTACCGTTTTGCGGGAGTCGTCAATTGAAAGGTTGAGAATACGAAGTGTCGGCATTTCCTCTATGAGCCTGCGGGTCAGCTCGATACCGTCCATGCCCGGCATATTGATGTCAATCAAGGCAAGGTGCGGTTTCAGCCGGGGGATCTCTTGCAGAGCCTCTTCGCATCTCTGGTACAGGGAGATCTCACAAGAACCGCGTTTCACTTCAAGCATGGTCTTCAACCCTTCGGCAAAAAGGGAATGGTCATCAACGATTGCAATTTTTACTTTTTCCATGGTACATTCCCCCCTCTTTTATTTATGAAGATCAAAACCGGCGACAATCCTGCTACCCTTTCCCGGAGACGACTTGATCTTGAGTCTCCCTTGCTGGGCGGCCACTCGTTCCTCCATACCTCGCAGCCCCATACACCCACGCCGTGTTATTGCTTCTTCAAGGTTAAATCCAACTCCATTGTCCCGTACGACCAGGTACGCACGTTCGCTCATCCGGCACAGCTTCATTGACAACCGGTCGGCACGAGAATGCTTCATGGCGTTGGAAACAGCTTCACGCAGGAGATAATAGATGGTGTATTTCAGTTTCGGAGAGAGCTTCTCTTCACTCACGGTACAGTTGAATGAATAGCGCATGTTTTTCATCGGCAAAAGCTCTTTGAGTCGGTTTTTTACCAGGAGAAGCAGTGGAATATCACCCGGCGTGTACTCTCTCAGCCTGAGAAGGATATCGCGGGATTCCTGTATGCATTGTGTGAGACACTGGTAGATGTGATCGGAAACCTCCGATATCTCTGAAACCGAGCTTCCCGGTTGACCGATCAAGTGCTTGAGGTGCTCCAGGCGCATCCTCACCGCCACCAGGCTCTGGTTCAACCCGTCATGGAGCTCTCTGGCTATTTGCACCCTTTCCTGGCGGATTGCAAGCTCCTGGTTTTCCTTAAAAAGGGAGATGTTCTCGAGAATAGTAATGGACAGATTCTCTATTATTTCAAGCACCTTTTGATCCAGGGGTTCAAGAACATTCAGGGGAAGGAGGAGGAGGAGGGCGCGCCTGCTGGTGTCTGCTGGATGGATGATGGGCAAGGTAATAAGGTTTTGAGGGTCAACCCCCTCACCCTCGGGGAGGGGAAGAGCAGTCGGCCATGGCGGAGAAGCCGCTTTCCCGTGTACGTCATTCACCGTAAAACCGTCCAGCACTGCTCGCAAATTTTCCTCTTCTTCCTGGTCGAGCGCAGGCATATCCCAATCCCTTTGTGCCCATACCCGAAAAGGCGGAGGAGAGGTCTGGACAAGTATGCTTTTTCCCTCCCCCAACGCCAGTACGGCAGCGTCCAGGATGCTGGAAAAAGCCTCATCCAATGGTGTGAGACAGGTCAAACCCTGAAAAATACGGGATATAGAACCGAGCTTGGCAATAGTGTGATCCCGCTCTTTCTTCAACTCCATTTCCTTCAAGATGGCCCCTATTTCACGAGAGACAAGACGGATGAAAGGAAATTGCTCACCTGGAAAGGTACCGCTTTTTTTGTTGAGAGTAATCAATCCCCTGACTTTTCCATCAGGATAAACGATAGGGATACAGGCAGAACAACGATCCCGGGTACGCACATAGTTAAGGTCAAACGGCGGAGGGTGCTCATCGTCGATCACAACTTCTTCCCCGGTGTGCATGACATATTCTGATATACCACGTGAAGCCGGGAGATATGTTTTTTTACCCAAACTTCGCGACAGGCCAACTTCGGCCAACACCATCAAATCATCCGAGCTTCTTTCACGCACAGCTATCATGCCGCTCTGGGCCTGGAATGTTTCCAGTGCCTGCCGGAGAAGGTCGAGAATTAACTCCTTTTCCCCGCTGTGAAACTTTTGTGGAGTTCTTGAAACCTTTTCATGTTTGTTCATAAGCTCGCAGAATGTGGTTGGATTTTATAACAAGGAGATAATACCGGCACATACCTTTCCCCTCCAACCTGTACTGTTTCATGGAGTGTATACCGCAACACGCTGCAGAAAGCCTGTCCCGGATATCTTTTACCCGGGATTGATCACTCCACGTGGGCTCACCCATGTTTACCTACAGTCAACATTCTACCATATCTGAACCCTAATGAAAAACCACTAGAGGAGGAGGGAAATAAATGAGGGTATAGAGAAAGGACAACAGGGGACATGTGGGTCAGATTGTTGTTACGTTGTTCAAGGTTGAAGGTTTGAAAGTTCAAAGTTGTAAAAGAAAAAACCTGTAATTTCCGTGAGTCGTGA
>PWXL01000110.1 GCA_003561145.1 Candidatus Atribacteria bacterium | reverse complement strand
GGGGTTTCAGATTGCCCAAGGAGCAGATCACTTTCTGGCGGGGTCCTTTGGGCGTAGAGACCGACTCCACCAGGAGATAGTTCTCATAGGTTTTTCCCTTGCGCTGGTAGGAGGTCTTTCTTATATACATAATGACACTACTATATACTATATAAAGTTATATGTCAAGATATAGTGCATAAATAATAAGTCACTATTTTTCCATTTTTCGCTTTTTCAAAAACAGGAATGGCTCAACCATGGGATTTGTGAAGGGTGGAAGGGGAGAAAAATGGAGTTATCCACAGGAAAAGTGCGGAAGTTGCGTTAGCTGTTACTTATTTCCACAAGTGAGAGGAGGCCCAAAAAGAGCGCACTGAGACGGCCGAAATCGGGGGGTTAAATCAAAAGGAAAAAATACCTCGAGAATTGCCCCTTGGACGAAGCATACGAGTGCTTGGATAGCTCTATGAGAAACTCTCTCTAGCGAATGGAAAGACCTCCCTAATGCCTTCCCTTTTGCCCACCTTTACAGGAGACTTTTCATATAACGGAAGGCCGCCAGGGCATCGGCTTCTTTCTGCAGGGCTTTTAACCGATCGTAATCCACGCGGTCGACGACAGTAAGCATATAGTTGATATTTTCTATACTGAGAGAACATGCTTCAGTCGCATCCTCCCGGTACGGGAAAATATCGAGTCCCAGCCACCCCTCAAAACTCGACCTATTCAGGTAGTATAAAAACTCCAGTGTTTCCCAGAAATGAACCGTTCCAACCACCATGTCGTCGTCCCAATCGCGGAAGTTGTCGTTCAAATGGAGAACGAAGAGTTTTTGGCAAGTATCGAGCATAGCTACCACGTTTCCCGGGGATTCCTTGCAATTGAAAGAATGACCCAAGTCAAGCGTAACTCCGACATTAGGAAGACCAGATGCCTGTGCAAGGAACAGCGCCACGCCCGAAGCGGAAATACTTGAGTGCGTACGCGGTTCTCGTAGCTTATATTCAAGGCCCAACTTCACTCGTGTATTGTGAGAGGCTATTTCCTTGATCGCGTCTATAAGAAGATTCCACTGAGCTGTATAGTCGATTTGGAACGGGTAATCAAATCCGTCCTGTCCAGGCCACAGGTTCATCGCCGGAGCACCCAGAGCCTCGGCCATATCCATGGCCTTTTTGCTCATTTCCAATGCTTTCTTCCGAAGGGCCGGGTCTTCAGACATTAGGCTTCCCTTTGAAAAGACGGGATCGCTGAATAAGTCCACTTCACAGGATGTCAGGGCCAAACCCCGATCCTTCAAGGCCTTCCCTACATGTTCGATGCTCTCTTCGTTTACGGGGTTGGGGTAGTGCATCATCAACCCGCTCAGACCTTCAACGGACGCCGCCTTATCCAGGGATTCCTCGAATCCCGATCCTTCCTTGTATCCATTGACGCAAAAACGGTCTGATCCTGGCCCAAAAGTCCAGATACCGGTAGAAAAACCATTACTTTTCATATTTCTCAACCTCCCCATGTCATTCATATAAGCTGAAACCACATCTCCATGTTCCATATATACTAGTACAATGATTTCAATATTTTCCAACCACTTCAAGCTTTATTCCACCAGGATCGTCCCATTCAAGTAGACATTATATATCCACTGTGCTGATTTCCCGGTTAGCCCTTTGTAAAGGTTCTATAAATTTTCTGATAAATCCGAGCTATTGTCAAATTTTATGTATCCCCCATAAGGCTGCATCCGCGTCCTACCGAACCCCATCGACGAATACGACTTCTTCCCTAATAGGGACCCCCATTCAGCTTTCTCCATCGTTTCTCGGCACTGAAAAAGAACTACAAGACCATACTGAGGACCGTCACCCGTGAGCTGCAGTCCTTGGTCTTCTCGGTTCTCAACCTGACGGTAGCCAGGGTGGACTCCATCGGGTTGGTGGTCCGTCAGTGCAGCCAGTGACCACACGCTTATTATGGGCTCTATAGAATCATACTATAGTTATTCCCTCCCCAATTATGCCTCTGATGAGATTTACATTCGACCATCTGATCTATCCAACACACTGAAGCGATCAGGCCACCCTGATGCGGCCGGATTGGTGAACCTTAACAGTATATCTTGACGCCTTTAACCTTTACCATGTAATACTTAAAGGCACCCTTTATAAATGGTTTGACCTTCTGAAAATGTGTTCGTATTTACTGCCTCTAAAAGATATCAGGGCGATAAAGTACTTCACTGCCTTGATAGTCCCACGTCCAGAAGACCCCGAACACGCACCGGGCAAAACCTGTATATCCAAAGCTTATATACCCTGCCCAATAGAACGGCAGTGTAAAGGTACTTTCTACAGAATGAACGATTTGTACCGCTTGCTCGCCCTCCGCATAGAAGGGTAAATGGTTCAGTATTTTTGGGAGGCATATGTGCACTACTTTAAGTTACGTCAGGAGTCCGTTGGTCATAAGGCATAACGGGGATTTTACAATGGTATGAGAAGTGAAAGTCTAATTTTTGGCTTTCCAGTTAAAGATTGGCGCGCCCGGGGGGAGGGAGGGGGAGTCGAACCCTCAACCTACGGATTAGAAGTCCGTTGCTCTATCCTGTTGAGCTACGGGCGCCCCTGCGAAAGGCTCCACAAAGCCAATATATTGGTCTTCCCACCTTCATTGTCCCCTTTCAAAACCCCGTTACCGACAACGGATTCAACATTTAAAAATTTACGAATTACAAAGCCAACAGTAATTCGCTTTAACCCTTTAGTTCCAAGTTCTTACCTTGACATCACTCCCATCTTGGGTCTCATGCCTTTATCAATGCCCTTGTTGACGTTTTCGAATTCTACAAGCTTCGTACACTTTCTTCTTCATGTGAGTCCCCATACTTGGTTTGGAGACCGGTGCTCTGCCGTTAGAGCTGCGGACCTGCGCTTACCCCTACCATAAAGACATTATTTGCCCTTTTCTTCACCCTTTAACCCCCCTAAAAACTCGTTTACTGACACCGGACTCTTTACTTTTCTTTCAGTAAAAAATGAGCCTTTGACACAGTGAAAGTGTCCTGTAAACCCCACTTATTTTACCTTCCATGCTCAAGATTTTTCTTCTCTTTTCTTTCCCATTTCCTTTGCTCTTCGATATTCTTATATAGCTTATATTCATTCATTACCCGTCTTGTTGCATGCACGGCATCACGTGTGAAATTCTTGTAATTTTCATATTCCCAGTTCGGATACTTCCTGTTCCACTCATGCATAAGGTCGTACCATTTGTCTCCCCTCCCCTTGCGTTCAGAATAAAATATAGCGAGCTTGTTGTGTTTCTCGCTCAGTGGCTTACGAGAAAAATCCACATGATCGGGCAACGAAGATGTGAAATTTTTATAAGCTTGAGCAAGCTCTTCAGCTTTCAAGCGGACTTCAAACTTTAGCGTAACCCAGTACAACCCTGGAAAACGAAAGTTTTGTTGGAGTTCCCCGTAGATTCTCAAAACAGGGTGGTTTCCGGTGAGAATGAAGTTGAGTATTGCGCGTTCATCCCATATGGGAATCTGAACATGTATATGTTTGTCCTGTGAAGTACATTGAACCGCCGCATGAAGGGCAGTTCTGCGACGCCCATGCGGTGCCGGAGGAAACCGCCGGCGGAACATTCTCTGCCACCGGGGCAATGCCGGCGACAATCAAAAACACGC
>PWXL01000190.1 GCA_003561145.1 Candidatus Atribacteria bacterium | reverse complement strand
CCTTCCCCGGCATACCCTTCACCCGTTACGGCATACCGTTCTCCGGAAGGAAGCACCACCATCCTGACTGTCTGCTCATTCATGGTCAGTGTGCCTGTCTTGTCAGTACAAATGCAGGTACAA
The DNA here is from genome assembly GCA_003561145.1 of Candidatus Atribacteria bacterium. Taxonomy (GTDB): domain Bacteria; phylum Atribacterota; class Atribacteria; order Atribacterales; family Atribacteraceae; genus Nitricultor. The sequence goes on along the minus strand of PWXL01000190.1, from coordinate 13,544 downwards.
CTGCCCAATCCTTCCACGGCGGCCAGCTTTCGTACAATAACTTTTCTGCGAGCCATGCGGGTGGTGCTGATAGAGAGAGCCACAGTCATGGATACCGGCAACCCTTCGGGAATGGCCGAGACAGCAAGGGCAACCGCCATGAAAAACACCTCGGAATAAGGTATCCCCCGTGCTACCGCCACAACCGAGAGTACAGCGCTCGCTGCCAGAATAGCGTAGGTGATCTTTTTTACAAATTCTTCCATCCTGATCACCAGGGGAGTTTTTGATTCCTTCGCCCCGCTGACTTCCTGAGCAATGTGCCCGATCTCCGTATGCTCGCCGGTAGTCACGACCACACCTTCTCCCCGCCCGGAAGTAACAATGGAACCGGCAAAGGCCATTCCGGTTCGCTCCGCAACAGCAGTGTCTTCCGAGACCGGTTCCGTTCCTTTCTCCACGGGCAGAGATTCCCCGGTAAGAAACGCTTCATCAAGCAATAGATGGGTAGCCTGGAGCAAGCGAATATCGGCCGACACCTTTTCTCCCGATTCGAGCAACACCGCGTCTCCCGGTACAATTTCTTCCGCATCCACCTCCATGACCTGGCCGTCCCGTTTCACCCTGCATTGCGCACGTAAAAAACCCTGCAGGGTGCTGGCACTTTGTTCCGCCTTCCATTCCTGTACGGTCCCCAGGAGGGCATTGAGTGTAATGACCAGGAAAATAAATATGGCATCCGCCCTTTCACTGATAGCAAGCGATACGACTCCCGCCGCCAGGAGGATATAAATGAAAGGACTGAGGAGTTGGTGCAGGATGACCTGAAAAAGGGTCATTGCCTTTTTGCCGGGAAGAATATTCATCCCATACCGCTCTTGCCTGTCTGCCGCCTCTGCTGATGACAGCCCCCCAGGTGAAGTTTCCAGGGCGGAAATGATTTCTTCTTCTTTTAAGGAGTGCCAGGCAGTGCGGCCTTCGTCCTCGCTGTGAGGGTTCATGGCTCAACCTCCGGATGGAGAGTTTCGTTGCTGCGAAATTCAGAAAGGGGATGCGTGTTGCCGTTTCGGAAAAGATGGCAGGAAACACGATGCCTCTCGCCAACCGGATGATACTCCGGTTCAGGCTGGGGAGTGAAAACAACCCTGACAGCGCCTTCCTCCTTTTCCCACCGCTGTACCGCTTGGGCTATGGTTCGGCCACCTTCACGCATCAGTTCTTTATCACAATACGCAATGATTCTGTCAGAAGAAACACCACTGCCGTTGAGGTAAAGTAAGGCATCCAACCCTTCTCTTCTGATTTTCCCTATCGCCTTGAGTATACGATCTTCTTCTTCGCGCCCTTCCTCACCAGCCTCCAGAACAATGCGTCGCCTCTCTTCTATCATATTCAGCAAATCCCTCCCCTCCCAGCCGCAATCCGGGAGAGCATAGCGGCACCGGGCATGGAAACGGCATCCGTTAGGAAGGTCTATGGCATCGGGTATTTCTCCCCGCGCATCCACTTTTTCACGTTTGCCGCCCGGACGCGGAAGGGGGACGGCCGAAAGAAGAAGCTCCGTGTAGGGATGACGGGGCCTTTCAATAACTTCCTCCACGGGCCCTATCTCTGCAATCCACCCCAGGTACAAAATGGCGGTACGGTCACAAATATACCTGATAGTGGCCAGGTCATGAGAGACATACACAATGGACATATTCATTTCCCTCCGGAACCGTCGGAATAAATTCAAAATTCCTGCCCGGATTGAGACGTCAAGCATGGAAACCGGTTCATCCGCGAGCAAGAGGGTTGGTTCAATGACAATGGCCCTTGCTATAGCGACTCTCTGCCTCTGTCCGCCGCTCAATTCGTGGGGATAGCGGTGGAGAAATTGCTCGGGCGGAGACAGTTCCGCTCTTTGCAGTGCTTCCTTCACCATTTCCAGTCGTTGTTCCCTCTCTCCCAGATTAAAATTACGTAAAGGCTCCATCACTGTCTGTTGAACGGAAAATCTCGGATTCAACGTTTCATAGGGATCCTGGAACACCATCTGCACATTTCTGCGGAATACCCTCCGCTTGGGGTCCCCGGAACCTGCTGGTTCTCCCCTGTACAGAATGTCTCCCGAAGTTGCCTGCTGCAGGCCGGTTATAACTTCGCTTACGGTACTTTTCCCGGAACCGCTTTCACCAGCCAGGCCGAGAATCTCACCCTCCCGAACGTCAAAGTCAACTCCATCCACAGCGTGAACCTTTTTGTCTTCTTCTCCGAAAAGAGAACTGAAGATACCTTTACGCAGAAAATACCACTTCCTGAGTTGACAAAGCTCAAGCAGCAATTCTTTTGCTTCCCCGGATTCTTTCCGCGGAACTTTCCCGGCGGGAATCGCAGGGGAGGATGTCATTTTCCAGGTTGCCTGTTCCTTGGACCGTTCCCGGAATTCTTCGGAGCGCTCCGCAAAAAAACAAGCAGCAATATGGCCTTGCGATCCTTCCCTTTTCGGTGGCTCAGCCGCAACACACCGTTCTTCGCTGAACGGGCAGCGTGGTGCGAAACGGCATCCCTGTGGAGGCCGTGAGAGATCCGGAGGGAATCCCGGTATGGATATAAGCTCTCCCCTGGCACTTTCCAGGGTGGGAAAAGCATTCAACAGACCCATGGTATAAGGATGTGCCGGTTCATTGAATATTGTTTCAGCAAGGCCGATTTCCACTATCTTCCCGGCATACATCACGGCAACGCGGTGGCACATCTCCGCCACCACCGATATATCGTGAGTAACCAGGATAAGGGAGTTAGCGAGCGTCTCCCGGACCGTCTGCAGCTGTTTCAATATACCGTCCTGTACCACCACGTCAAGAGCGGTAGTCGGTTCATCGGCGATAATGAGAACAGGGTCAAGTGCCAGGGCCATGGCGATGACTACCCTCTGGCGCATCCCTCCGCTGAGTTGGTGAGGATAATCCTGCAGTCTTTTTTGCTGCAAACCAACCAAAGTAAAGAGATGTGCAGCATGCTCCCGGGCCTTGCTCCTGCTCATCCGGGTATGATTATGGATGGTTTCAGTGATTTGGTCTCCCACCATGTATACCGGGTCGAGCGCGTTCATCGCGCTCTGGGTGATCATGGAAATCTCCCTCCAGCGTATCCGGTCCATCTGGGCTTCTCTGAGTGTAAGAAGCTCTGTGCCTTGAAATCGGATACTGCCGCCTGTAATGAGGGCACTGGAACCCATGACACCGATCAGCGATTTAACCAGGGTTGTTTTTCCGCATCCCGATTCTCCCACAATTCCAAGGCTTTCCCCCTTATCCATTTGGAAGGAAACTCCGTCTACGGCCCGCACAACACCAGAGGCTCCGCGGTAATATGTTTTGAGATCTTTCACCTCAAGGATCACGGTTTTACCTCTTTCCCAGGCGGGGATTGGTCAGCACTTCCAGCGCCCTGGATATGAAAAAGACGGATACTACGGTAATCATAATAAGCACCCCGGGTGGAATGATCCACCACCAGGCCGTACGCCAGGCCCCTGAAAGCCTGGCTTCATGCAATATTGTTCCCCAGGAATAAATGCGGGGCGGCCCCAAACCTAAAAAACTCAAGGTGGCTTCTGCAGTAATTGCAAAAGCTACCGAAACCGCAAGCTGGAGGAAAGCCAGGGGAAGAATATTGGGAGCTATATGAATATACAGAATACGCAGATCGCTCGCACCGGCTACTTTCGCCGCTTTCACGAATGGACGGGCAGCCAGCGAAAGCACCTGGGAACGTATAATGCGGGCGGTCGTCCTCCAGGTAAGCAATCCCACCGCGAAAATTATTATAGCCAGCCCCGGACGGGTCAACAACACCAGGATCATGGCAAAGGGCTCAAGTGGAAGGGCATACATAATGTCAACCACCCTCATGAGCAGTCCATCCACACGTCCCTTAAAATAGCCGGCAAACAAACCGACGTTTGTTCCGATGACCGCAACCATGATTGCGGCGAGAAACCCGACCAGGAGCGCGGCCCTCGAACCATACACCACCTGGCTGTATATATCCCGTCCAAGATGAGTGGTCCCAAACCAGTGTTCTTGTGACGGTCTTGCGAGAGAATTAACGTATGGATCGGTGCCAGAGGCGATCAGCATACCCTCGTAAGCATCCATGCCCCGCAGGTGCCTCCGGTATCCGGTATCCTCACGTGTCCACTGGCCATCCTGCAGGCGAAGGATGACACCATGGCTCCCCACTGCAACCGCGGTGTCTTCTCCGGTCAGGCGGACTCCACGCAGGTCCCTCGCTTCGGGCCCATACATGGTAGACCAACTATTTCCGGTAAAGTAAAGTATTGTTCCTCTCTCCCCCACAGCGAGAGCCTGGTTTTCCGCAGGAGCGTGCACGTCATACAAGTCCCGAAACCCCATCACCATCTGGCGGTGCAGGTTTTCACCGTCATAATGGAGAATCACGTTCCGCCTTCCCACGATAAAGCCCGTCTCTTCCGCCGGTAATGAAACGGCAAGGAGGTCTTCTGCAGCGCCCGTTTCTAATTTTTCCCATATATCATTCCTGCGGCGAAGAACTGTCCCGCCGGCACCCGCCACCAGAGCTTTACGGGACCCGGGAGCCAGAGACACCGCAAAGAGGTCGGCATCGACCGGTGCATGCACCTTCACCCATGCACCAGCGCGTTTTTCCAGTATGGTACCCTTCTCACCAACAACCACCACGAGGTCTTCCCTGAATGCCACACCATGCAGTTGAGCGGTGGTGGGAACTTCCTCCCTTTCCCAGGAACCAGCGCTGTATTGCAGTACCTCACCATGGTTTCCCACCGCAATGGCATTTTCTTCATCAAAAAAGGCCACCGCGTTCAGTGTCCACTCTCCAACTGATTCCTGGATGAGCCATTCACCATCCCGATACCAGAACACCGTTCCTTCCACCCGGTGGTTCATCGCGGTGGGATCATGGGTGGCTACCAGGGGTGCGAACAGCGCTATAACGATCAAGCAGCACAACACCACAACACCGAACAATGCCAAACGATCCTGGCGGATTGTCTGCCACAAGACTCTTAAGGCATCAAATCTCATGCGCTCGATTCACCATCCTAACTATACACCACACGCGGATCGAGTTTTCCATATACGAGGTCGGTAGCGAAATTCAGTATAAGAATCATAACCGCCATCAACATGAAAGACGCCTGGGCCAGTGGGTAATCGCTGGTTCTCACCGCCTGCAGCATTTCCAGGCCAAGGCCGGGCCAGGAAAAGACCACCTCAACCACCACCTGCCCTCCCACGGCCAAACCCACGGTGATCGCAGCCTGGGTGACAATTGGGAGCAAGGCGTTGCGTGCTGCGTGCCGGTACATTATCCTCCTCATACTCAAACCACGTGCTTTGCAAAACTCTATAAAATCTTCCCCCATTACCTCGAGCATGGTATTGCGCATGATAAGCATAGGCAATCCCGCGTAATACAGCGCGATAACCAGCATGGGCAAAAAAAGGTGCCGAAGAAAATCAAGAGTGAATATTTTATCCAGAAAGCCGGTAGCTTCGTATGGCAGTGTGCGCATTCCGCTGGTGGGAAACCATCCCAATGAAATGCCGAACACCATGATAAACAACATTCCCGTCCAAAACATGGGCGCGGAACGGAATATAAGTCCCAGGGACCCTCCGGTGAACTCCAACCGTGTTCCCCTCTTCCAGGCCAGCAGTACTCCCAAAAGCTGCCCGATTCCGTAAGCCACCAGGATAGCAGGCAGCATAAGCACCATCGTGTTCAGGAACTTTTCTCCCACGATGCCGGCAACCGGCGCCTTGTAGTGAAAAGAAGTGCCGAGTTCACCGCTCATCACGTTGCGCAGATATATGAAATACTGTTGCCACAACGGCCGTCCTAACCCGAAGCGCTCCGCCACAAGCATACGGTCTTCGGGGGAAAGGCCCTCGCTTATCAGGGCGAGCGTAGGATCAGGAAGACCGAGTCGAAAGAGGAAAAAAAGCAGCGTGAGGATTACCCAGAGTGTAAGGAGGATTTGAACAGCTCTCCCCAGGATATAGCCTCGCATTCCCATGTTGAAGGAAAACCTCCCCTCTCAATGCTGTGAGGTATAAGGAGTTTTGGGGGTGAGGGGTAAAAGACTCACTTCTTACGACTTACGGATTTTTACGCCAATTCCCCACTGTATCCCTTTGGTTACTTACCCGCGGCAGCCGGAGAGGTTCTCCCCTCCGGCTGCAAAAAACGAACTACAGGTTTACATTCAGTCACCCGGGAAAAGAATCCGGCCTTCATCGTCCCAACGGTATCCAGCTTCTTCAAGAATCTCTCTCGCCCTCTCGGGATCATAGGGATACCGGACGACATCCGGATTATGCCAGAACGCATTGATGGGAGCGATCACGGAGGTACCGGGTTCGCCTCTGCCCTCAAGGAGGACGGTAATGATGGTATCTTTGTCAACGAGGTGAGCCAAGGCTTGCCTCACTGCTACATCATCAAATGGTTCACGACGCAAATTATAGGTGAGGTGGTAGTAACCGAAATCCGGCACACTCACCACGGTGATATGTTCTTCGCGTTCTGCCAGAGGAATCTGTCCGGGCTCCAACCGCCAGGCGGTCATGTCGATTTCACCGGTGATCAAGCCGGTAAACACACCTTCTGAATCAGCGTAAACACGGTATTCCACGGCATCAATCTTAATATCCTCGGCTGAGAAATGATCTTCAAAGGTGACAATCCGCTTATATTCTCCCCGATCGTACCGGTCAAACACGAAAGGACCGCTTCCCACGGTGGGTATCTGGTCCGGAGTGAGGTCAGCTGGATTCTCGATATCCGCCCAGACGTGTTTGGGCAATATGGGAAGCTGGCTCAGGGTTACCGTTACAAGGGGCGCGAATGGCTCTTTCAGGTGAAAACGCACGGTGTTCTCGTCTACAATTTCAACACTCTCTATGGGAGCGAAGAAAGGTCGGAAGTAGGCGAAGTCCTTCTCGATATAATACTCGAAGGTGAACTGTACGTCTTCAACCGTGACCGGCTCACCGTCATGAAAGAGCATACCGGAACGCACGATCACATCCAGGGTAACGTCATCCACCGGAATAAGTTCCTCGGCCGCCCAGGGAACCGGTTCAATATCAGGTGAGAGGCGAACCAGTTTGTCGTAATATAACCGCATAAATTTCCATCCCCACACCGAGGTGGAAGCAAGAGGATTGATGGTATCAGGTTCCTGGGGGGTGCCAATGGTAAGAACAGTCTTTTCTGTAAGAGGCTCCACCTGGAGAGGCGTCCATTCGTTATAGATCGCCTCACCCGCCATGACGACAAAGTTACTGAAACGCTCGTGATTGTAGGCGTTCACCTCATCCCGGTAATACAGCACATCGAGGGGCGCCTCCTTGGCGGCGATGGCCTGCATTTCAAGAACCATTGCGCGCCGGGCATCAACGTCGAATTCCCTCATTTGAGCTTCGAAGAGATTATCATAGTCAGGGTTGACATATCCGCCGGGGTTATTGGCCCCCAGGTCGGCCTGGTCACCGTGCAGTGTTCCCAAAAAATGCTGGGGATCCAAGCGCTCCACCCGTCCTGACCAGCCGAGTATGGTGGCGTCGAAATCCTGTTCGTGATAGAAACGATCAAGGATGGTGGAAAACTCCATCGGCCTCACATTGACCTGGAATCCAAGCCCTTCCCATCCTTCGGCAACCATGAAAGCGGTCTCATAACGAATCGGGTCGTATGCTTCGGTAGTAGTGATAAGTTCTATCTCTGGAACCGGTTCAGCAAATACCGTACCGGTCAGGGAAAACACTGCTGCTACAAACAAAACAAGCAACCAACGAACACTGAAAATTTTCATTTTCTTTAACCTCCCCTGTATGATCTGTGTGTCAGTATACCACATGGGTTACATATTTAAGCCGGTGTCTCGGGATAGGTTCTTCCCACTGATTCTCCCTCCATGACCGCTTCGGCTGTTTCCAGTGGCACATCTTTCCACTCTGAAGCGTAATGACAGGCAGCGTGGTGCTTCTTTCCAACCCGGCGGAGTTCAGGTTCTATGAGGCAGCGTTCGTTTTTCTCCGCAAGATAACACCGTGTACGGAACCGGCATCCCTCGGGCGGGTTGACTGGTGAAGGGACGGAACCGGGAAGTATGATCTGCCCCCTTTTCTGACGTTCCACCTGTGGGATGGCTGACAAAAGTGCCTTGGTATATGGATGCCGGGGATCATCAAAGAGGGATTCTGTTGGGCCTATTTCCACAATTTTCCCCAGATACATCACGGCGATGCGGTCACTGACATAACTTACCACGCTCAAGTCATGCGTTATGAATAAAAAAGTCAGTCCCAAATCGTTTTTCAAATCCTCCAACAGGTTGATGATCTGCGCCTGGATAGACACATCAAGTGATGATACCGGTTCGTCAGCCACTATAAAGCGCGGCCTCAGGGCGAGCGCACGGGCAACACCGATGCGTTGGCGCTGACCTCCACTGAACTGGTGCGGAAAACGGTCGATATGGCTCGCCTGCAGCCCCACTTTACGCAAGAGGGTTTTGACACGGGAGCGCACGGCAGTGGGTGAGGTCCCATGAAGAAGGAGAGGCAGTCCCACTATCTGTTCAACCGTCCTGCGCGGGTTGAGAGATGCATATGGATCTTGGAAAATAATTTGCATCTCCCCGCGTAATCTTCGGAGTTCTTCCTGGCCGGCGGAGGTTATATCTTTCCCATCATAGATTACCTGTCCCGACGTCGGAGGATACAACAATAAAGCTGTCCTGCCCAGGGTTGATTTACCGCAACCCGATTCCCCCACCAATCCAACCGTCTCGCCGGGATGAATATCCAGATTTACCCCGTCGACTGCGTGTACCACCTCCCGGGATTCAGCACGGAAAAAACCGTGACTTCGCTGCAGTGGAAAATATTTTTTAATTTCTCGAAGTTGGACCATGGACTCGGTCATGCTTTCACCTTCCTTCCGTCAAGGATTGACGGCAAAACATCTCACCTGCCGCCCGTCGGTCCCAACTTCCAGGGGAGGATCATCCGCCCTGCAAGCATCAAAAACCAGGGGACACCGGGTCTGAAAACGGCATCCGTGGGGGAGCTTTGTCAGTTCGGGCACCAACCCGTAAATCGGCTTGATTCTATGTGTGCGATTGCCCAGGCGGGGGAGAGAGTTCAACAATCCCTGGGTATAGGGGTGCAAGGGACGGTGCAATACTTCATCGGTTCTGCCGCTCTCTACGACTTCTCCCGCGTACACAACCATTACCCGTTCACAAAATTGTGCCACAACACCCAGATCATGGGTTATGAGAACGATACTCATGTTCAACTCTTCCTGCAGGCGGGCCATGAGATCAAGAATCTGGGCCTGGATAGTCACATCAAGGGCGGTGGTCGGCTCGTCAGCCAGCAAGAGCTTTGGATTACAGGCCAAAGCAATGGCGATCATCACCCGCTGCCGCATGCCGCCGCTGAACTGGTGGGGGTACTCCTCAAGACGTTGTGCCGGAAGCGGTATCCCCACTTGTTCCATCATCTCGACGGCCTTGCCCCGTGCTTCCCGGTGCAGGCGTATCTGGTTTGTCGGACTGAACACCTGCCGGAGAGAGGAAGACGCAAGCATTCCCTTGCCGTGGTGAATGATCATGGATTCCACAATCTGCTCTCCCACCTTGATAACCGGATTAAGGGTTGTCAGTGGATCCTGGAAAATCATGGCAATGTCCTTTCCCCGGTGCATGCGCATTTCCCGGCTGGGCAAAGAAACGAGATCTTTTCCCTCAAAAAGAATTTCCCCTCCCACGATTTTTCCGGGTTTCTGAATCAACCGCATCACACTCAATGCCGTCACGCTCTTTCCACAGCCGGACTCCCCGACCAGCCCCACGGCCTCACCGGGCTCAACGGTAAAGCTGACTCCATCCACCGCACGCGCTATCCCCTGCTCGGTATGAAAATGTGTGCGTAATTCCCGTAACTCTAAAAGCGGAGCGCTCACGATTACTCCCTCAACCTGGGATCGAGGGCGTCACGCAACCCTTCACCCATCAGGTTGATGCCTAAAACAGTGAAGAAAATGGCCAGTCCCGGGAAGGTGGAAATCCACCAGCTGGTATTGATGAAACGCCTTCCTTCGTTGATTATAGTCCCCCAAGCAGGCGTGGGAGGCTCCACACCGAGACCGAGGAAACTGAGCGAAGCTTCCATCAAAATAACCCAGGCAATTCGCAAAGTTGCCACCACAATGACCGAGGCCAACACATTGGGCAATATTTCTTTGACCATGATGTGAAATTTCCCTGCCCCTACTGCCAGAGCTGCTTCAACATATTCGCGTTCTTTGGCGACCAGAACATCTCCCCGTACCACTCGGCAGGGGAAAATCCATTCTTTGAAAGCCAGGGCCACTAACATGTTGCGCAAGCCGGGGCCCAGTGAAGCAACGAGTGCGGTGGCCAGGACCAGGTAGGGAAATGCGAGCAGCGTATCAACAACACGCTGAATCACCGCGTCCACTTTTCCCCCGTAATACCCTGAGATCAACCCCATGACCACTCCCAACGCCGTTGCAAAGAAAACGACTACGAACCCCACCAGCAAGGATATACGGGCGCCGTAAATAATGCGGCTGAATATGTCCCTCCCCAGGTTATCTGTCCCCAGGGGGTTCTTCCCGCTTCCTCCCTCCATCCAGAAAGGAGGACGCCGTATTGCCGTAAAATCAGGCTGCTCCGGGTTATGGGGGGTAATCCATGGAGCGGCGACGGCTAAAAAAATAAATACAAGCACCACCAGCCCGCCTACCAGGGCCAGGGAATTTTTCCGATACAGCTTCCAAAACTCCTTCAGGTTCGCTGCCAGGCGGGCGAGAAGCCGTCGTGACTTCTCTTTGAATGATTCACGCTCCAGGACTTCTACTGCTTGCTCCACAACGCTCACTACCCTTTCACATCATTTTCCAAGACAACCGATTTTTACGTGCGCACGCGCGGGTTAAGCCACATGTACATGATATCCGCCAACAAGTTCATCACGAGATAGCTCAGTGCATAAATAAGGACGGCCGCCTGGACCACCGGATAATCGTATGCACGAATGGAATCCACCACCAGTCTCCCCAGGCCCGGCCAACTGAATATTTGCTCGATAATCATGTTCCCTCCCAGCAGCACTCCCATGTTGAGTGCTACCACCGTGATAGTCGGTATCAAACTGTTCCGCAAGGCATGCTTCATCACCACTGCCCATTCAGAAAGACCCTTGGCCCGGGCAAAAATAATATAGTCCTGGCGTATGACTTCGAGCATACTGGAACGGGTTATGCGCATGGTAAGAGCGGCCATGGGCGCTCCAAGGGCAAGCCCGGGTAAGAGCAAGTGCCGTAGCGCTTGCCACATGGAGGACCATTCCCGGGCCAATATCGCGTCCAGTACCATAAAACCTGTGATCATGGGAGGTCGAGCGGCATCAAAGCCCAGGCGCAACCCGCCCGGCAACCATCCCAGGGTTACTGAAAAAAGAAGGATGAGAACGAGTCCCAGCCAGAAATCAGGCATCGAAACACCCATCAGCGCTACCGGTGTACTCAGTTTGTCAACCACTGAATATCTCCGTACGGCAGACACAACACCGATGGGAAGCCCGATAAGCAGGGATATGGCAATGGCGGCAAACGTCAACTCGAAAGTGGCGGGCAGGCGCTCCAGGATAAGTCGGCGCACCGGCACCCTGTACTGAACGGAAAAGCCCCAGTCACCCCGTGGGAGTCCTGTAAGAAAACTGAAATATTGTTCTACGGGGTTCCTGTCCAGCCCCAGTTCAGCCCGAAATCGTGCTTCATCTTCCGGTGTGATGTGGCCGACTCCCGACAACAATGTTTCCACCGGATCTCCACCCAGGTACATGAGAGAAAAAACAATGACGGTGATACCGATAACAACCGGTATCGCCTGTAAAAGTCTCTGTAAAACAAAATACATGGGCGCTCCTCCAACTCTCAAGACGGCAGGGTGCCCGACCCCGCCGTCTTGAGACTGAACGTGCTGCTACTCTTCGATATCCACTCCCAGAAGGTGGAAGTGCATACGGCTGTCAGGGCTGGGTGCCCAATTTTTTACCCTGCGATTCACCCCATAAATTTCGTGGGCGACAAACTCAAATACCATAGGAACATCGGCATGAACGATCTCCTGGGCGGTCTGAAAAGCCTCAAAACGTTCATCGTCATCGGCGGCGGCCAGGGTGTGCTCCAGCAAAGCATCCACTTCGCTGTTTGCGTAACCTGTAAAATTACCGCGTCCCAGGCCGGGGACTTCTGAGTGGAACTTGGGAATAAAGATATCAAAGGGATCAAGGGAAGCATTGCCCCAGTCATTGAGAAACGCGTCTCTTTGTTCTTCCGCTGGTTGGTCTTTGGCCGCCATCCAGGCATCACGCGCGGCTCCCCAGGTAGGCCAGGTTCGAATCCGGGCATCGATACCCACAGCCGAAAGCATTGCCTGGTAGATCTCAGCGCGCGAACGGTGTGCGTCAACAACGTCGAGTTCAAAAGTGAATCCTTCCGGATACCCGGCCTCGGCCAGTAATGCCATGGCCCGTGCGGGATCGTATTCGAACATCTCGAGGTCGTCGTGATAAGAAAATGCCTGGGGTGAGAGAATAAATGGTATTCGGGTGGCCAGTCCTTCGTACAAAACATCGAGAGCGGTATCAATATCGAGGGCGTAATTCATCGCCTTGCGGACCCTGATATCATCAAAGGGAGGCTTGTTCACATTCATTTCCAAAAAGAAACTGCGCGTTCCCAGCACTGATACCACATCGATATCCGGGTGCTCCTCAAGCGATTCGATTTCATGCACGGGAATGAAGGTGGCGATATCGATCTCCCCTGCCCGCAGGGCTGACACGCGGGCCGATTCATCACCTATGATGCGGAATACCAGCCGGTCGATCAGCGGCTCCTGACCCCAGTAGTTTTCATTACGCACCACCGCGAAGTGGCTTCCGCGTACCCACTCCTCAAAAACAAAAGGTCCGGTTCCTACAGGGTCTTCGACATAATCATCTCCTACTTCGCTTGCTATGATCATCTGCCAGGGGATAAAACGAGGAAGAAGGGGCCAGGGGTTGTCCAGTAAAAGATGAACGGTATATTCATCAACCACCACTGCTTCTTGGGTCGGTCCCATCAGACCGCGACGTTGCGAGGTACGCCCGGCCATTGCACCCTCCTGGATAATACGGTTTATGCTGTAGGCCACATCTTCTGCGGTGAGGGTATTTCCGTCATGAAATTCGACTCCCTCTTTCACAATGATTTCATATGTCGTCGGATCGACCGGCTCGATGGAGGCAGCCAGCTCCATGACAATTGACCGGTCCGGCATATAGGTCGATACACCTTCAAAAACCTGGCGGAGCATGGCTTCTGTTTGTCGATGGCTGAAATCAGCCGGGTCCAGTGTCACCAGGTCATCATCAAAACCCACTACCAGAGTTTTTCCTCCCGCAATCCCGGCTGAAAAAGCCAGAGCT
>PWXL01000138.1 GCA_003561145.1 Candidatus Atribacteria bacterium | reverse complement strand
TTATGCGGATTGTGAAAATTCTCTCTGGGCCCGCATCATAGGTTTCGACATCAAAGCTTACTATACCGATCCGGCCGTCTACCTGGAGAGCCAGCTGAGAATGACACTCTACCGTTTCGAAAATTTTCCTGATGATGCCGTAGCTGGCAAAATAGTCCCTATCTGGTTGGGGGTGCCCTTCGAACCCAGCCTGTTCGGGGCAGATGTCATTTTTGAACCGGGCAACGATCCCTGGATCGGCAAAAGTCCGGTCTTGAAAAATGAAAACGACCTGTTTTCCCTCAAACCTATTGAATTTTTCCAAAGCGGGTTGATGCCGGTCGCCCATCGCCTGTATGCAGGTATGCAGGAACTTCTGGATGATGATTTCCAGGTCGCTTTTCCTGAGTGGGGGCGCAGTCCCTTTGCCGTTGCCATGCACCTGCGCGGCATGGCAAACATCTCCATGGATTTTATCGAACGCCCGGATTTTGTCACACGCTTGATCGACCATGTGACCCAGGCGCGTATCGAATGGACACAAAAGCGTTTCCATTTTTTAGGGATACCTGTACAGAAGGGAAACCTGTATAACGATGAAGTGAACAGTTTTCTGCTTTCCCCCAAGACCTATAAAGAATTTGTCCTGCCCTCGGAACAGGCTCTCAGCCGATTCCATGGAGGCATCGCCTACTGGCACAGCTGTGGGGACACAACAGCCCTTCTCGAGAGCATCAAGAACATTCCGAACCTCGATACGTTTCACCGGGGTCCATGGACTGATCTGGAAAAGGTAGTTGAGATATTCGGAGATTCACAACGAATCGAAATCTGTGTGGATCCCTCGAGCGACATACAGTTTGCAACACCCACAGAGATGGAAGAGCAGGTAAAAAGCTTTTCCCAAATCTTACAGGGTCGAGCCGATGCGGTGTTGCGGATCGAAGGGTCGCTTGTAGATTCTCCCCAAAAAGCGGTCGAAAAGATACAAGAATATATCGCCGCGGCCAGCCGGGTTTTCCGTTAGAAAGTGTCATCTGAAATGAACAGGAGCAAAAAAACGTAACCGGCAATTGAATCCGACGATATGAAAGGGGATAATATAAAGGAATTCGCAGGTTTGGTTCAATAGAAATGTATATCACAATATAAATACTAAGAATCTATATCGAAAAAGAGTGGTGTTTATTATATATAAGGAGGTGAAGGGAATACATAGTGTTTCAGCAAGGAAGTATCAAAACTCAAAACAGGAGGAACAAAGATGAAACGTTCAATAGGTGTCATTCTGATGGTGGCCGTATTTTTGTTCACATCAGCTGGTTTAGCGGCGGCAGGCTCACATGAAGAGGACGTGCAAACATTCGTGATCGGTCTTTCCTGGAACGAAATGATGCACTCTCTCATCCAGGCCTGGGAAGATTATATGATTATGTACGGTGAAGAATATGGAGCAGAACACGGTATGGAATTTGAATGGGTTATAACCGTTGCCGACAGTGATCCCTCTCAACAGGCGACCAATATCGAAAATCTCATTTTCCAGGGAGTCGATATCATTATCGCTCGCGCACACGATGCAGCTGCAATTGGCGCGTCCGTACGGGCCGCACGGGAAGCCGGGATACCGTTTGTCACATTCGACAGGGAATCCTCAACCGAAACCCCGGATGCTCACGTCGGTGCCGACAGCTTCACACAAGCGGTGACCACTGGTGAGTATTTTGCAGAACTTCTCCAGGAACACGGTGTAGAAGGGAAAGTTATTGAAGTCATGGGTGATTTGAGGGATATGAACGCTGTATACCGTTCTCAGGGTTGGGCAAAGGTCGAAGAAGAAACCGGAGCATGGGAAACCATAGTGCAGGTTCCAACTGAATGGGATCCTGAGAAATTCTATACCGGTGTGAAAAACGCTCTTCAAGCCCATCCTGAAGCCAATGCCATGTTTATAGCAAGTGATTTTGCTTTCTCAGCAGTCGAAGCGGCACTTGCCGAAGCAGGCAGGCTCGCCCCCACCGGAGATCCTGATCACATATGGATTGCGGCTCAAGACGTGAATCCACAGGGGTATGAGGCGATGTTACAAGGGTATATTGACGTTGCCACCACCTATGATGCGTATTTTCATGCTGTTGAAGCCATAGAAGTCATGGCGCGGCTTCTCCAGGGAGAAGACCTTGAAGGGCAAAGTTTCCTGGTGCCCGGAAGGGTAGCGACACCATACAACATTGAAGATATGGAATACGTTTGGGCGAGAGATTACGAAGACTGACACCCATTCTTTCAACTTTCACGGATGATTGCCATGAATGAAACGGGGCGCAAAAAATGAGCCGATCATGATTGATTCAGGCCGTTTCAGAAAAATGAACCCGGTGAAAAAACCGCTGTTGCAATATTTACCTTTGGTCGTGTTTGTTGTTGTGGTGGTTATTTTGGGGTACAATGTTCCCCGTTTTCTCACCTTGGGGAACATGATTAACATTATGAGACAGTCTACAGCCCTGAGCTTGATGACTATCGGGGTAACGGTGGTTATGATAACCGGGGGTATCGATCTTTCCATCCCATCGGTTATGGCTCTAGGCGGGATTATTGGCTCGATGTATATGCGCGAAGCAGGGAATCCGGTGATCGGAAGCCTTATCATGGTGGTCATCTGCACTTCTTTGGGGGCCATTAATGGATATGCGGTGGCGTATTTAAAAATGGTCCCCTTTGTTGTTACCCTCTCCATGATGTACATTGTTACCGGAATATCGGTCTGGTTAACGAGAGACGTGAGTGTCGCCGGACTTCCGGCAAGCTTCCTTGACGGAGTTATGAGTTCTGTTGTAGGTTTTCCGCTTATCGTTATCGTTATGCTCGCTATAGGGGTTTTCGTCTACATCATGATGCGTAAAAGCATATACGGCAGGTGGCTGTATGCGGTCGGTTCAAATACCGAAGTGGCAAGCTGGTTTGGCATACCGCATATAAAAATTATCTTTCGATCGTATATCTTCTCCGGTTTTTTTGCAGGTTTGGCGGCGATTGTTACCACCGCACGTCTCGCTTCGGCTTCAGCTACCATGGGTAGCGAAGGAATTGTCTTGAATGTCATTGGAGCAGCGGTTGTAGGAGGGGTAAGCATTTACGGTGCTGCCGGGAATGTATTGGGAGCGGTGGCGGGAGCATTTTTTATCACCATGATCGGCAACATTATGAACATGATGCGTATTTCCTACTATATGACCCTCTTTTTTACGGGTGTGGTGATAGTGGCTGTCATTGCTTTCGATACCTGGAGAAAGAACAAAGGGCGGTCATGAAAATACACAGGAAAAAAGGGAACTCCTCATGAAAGACAACTTCATGGATGAGTACAGGAAAATTATCCAGAAACATGGATTTCTGATCTTGATTATATTGCTCGTTATCGGGTTTTCCGTCGGCTCGAGGAGCTTTTTTACCGTAACGAACATTCTTGGCATCATGCACGCCGCAGCGCCGCTCATGATCATGGCCACCGGAATGGCTCTTGTGGTGATGACCCATAACCTTGATATATCTATCGGTTCAACTGCCTTCCTTTCCTCTGTCATAGGTTCTCTTTTGATCGTCAGGTATGGGTATTCTCCCTGGTTAGGTATCGGATGTATTTTGCTTACCGGTCTTGGAGTGGGAGCTGTCAATGGATTCCTGGTAGCGAAATTGAAAGTAAATTCTTTTA
>PWXL01000273.1 GCA_003561145.1 Candidatus Atribacteria bacterium | reverse complement strand
AGCTGATTCCCAGTTCCGTGAGCACCGCCTGGGCAAGCTCTTCTTCCACCCCCAGCCGTTTCATCTCGCTACGCAAAAAATCCGCGTCGATATGACCTGCCACATATGCGTTCAAACGGGCGGTGAGCGGAGAATCCGTAAACTCTTCGGTATCGGAAAAATGCGGAGAGAGGACATTCATAACTCTATAGCGCTGCCGCAAGGCGTATTTTTGATGGTAGTCCTCTGCACGGTAAAATTCACGCAGCGGAGCGATTTCAGTGTATATATTCTCTCCCGACTCTTTTTCCAACTGCTCGCTTGATTGCAGGGCCGCTCTTTCCTGTTCCTGATCGTGAAAAAGAATCATTGACATGTACTGGCGTGACCAGGGCCGCGCAGAAGGGCTATGGTTATTCCAGAAAATATCCAAAAGCTCCCGGTAACTCACAACAGAAGGGTCAAAATCCACCTGGAAGGTTTCTGTGTGGTCACCTAAACTGTAATATTCAGGATCCGGGCTGCTTCCGCCCGCATATCCCACCCTGGTGCGTATCACACCGGGGACCGCTCCAAACAGTGCATCCGGCCCCCAGAAACATCCCATGCCGAAGGTAGCTGTCATCATTGTGCCTTCCTTGTCCGATTCTGCTGCAGCAAACCCTGTTGACACTTTCGCGGAATCATCGACAGTATTCCGTGAACTCCTGGCTAAACCCACATTCCGGCTTTCTTCTGAAGCTGCCGCAACCTGAAAAGACAAAACAAGCACCAGTAAAACCCCCAAGAGGGGGGTACATTCCAGTATGTTTCTCATGAGAAATCATCTCCATCATCCCTTGTAGTTTCACAGCGGGTTTTTTCTTTTCTAACCCGCGGGAGGCAGGAGTATTTCCCTAACTTTCAGCTATCACCCGAAACACACCCTCCCGAAGATACGCAGCCCTGTCGTACACGCGCACTCCCTTCACTACACGGTTGATCACTCCGGCAGCGGAAGGAGAGTCAGGTTTGAAACCCAAAGCAATGGAGCGGAAAAGACCCAGCAATTGACCCACTATCACATTCACGGGGGAGGCAAGTGAAGGGGATACACAGGGATATTCCACCACAGCATCGCACAGCTCGCGGACACCCGCTTCCAGGCAACACCCTACTCCGAGAATCACTTTCCCCAGTTGTTTTTCCCGCAGCTCACCCAGAAGATCAAGGTGGTAACGGCGCACGAAGGGATCCGGGGAAAGAAAAGCCACCACCAGGGAATCTTCATCAATGACCGCTTCAGGCCCATGCCGCACGCCAAGAAAGGTTTCGTACGTACACATCACCTTCCCGCAAGTAAGTTCTTGCAGTTTCAAGTGGGACTCCATTGCCGCGCCGTAATCATTACCATCCCCCAGAAATACCCCCCGGCTGAAACCTTCCCTGCACAAGCGATCGAGCAGTTCAGGAGCGCTATCGAGTACTGCGTGCGCCGCCGTGACCAGCCGGGAAAGATGTTCATTGTATTCATGAGTCTTCTCCCGGTGGGCTATGGATTGAGCCGCGATTACCATGGAGGTCAATGACGATGTCATGGCCAGTCCGCGATCGTTGGCCCGTTCATCAAGAACCACCACCACAGAACCTTTCCGCTCGCGTGCCATGCAAGCCAAGGCGCCTTCTGCGTTACAGGTGATTACCAGGTGCCGTATCCGGGGAGCGAGATTTTCAGCGGAAAGGAAAGCCCCGATACTTTCCGGGCTTCCCCCTGAACGGGCGAAGGAAATCAACAAAACAGCGTGACCCGGAGGAAACGCTTGCTCCGGTGTGGCAACCAATTGCGGGGAGGAAATTACCTGGGCCGGGGAGCACAGTGCGTGACGGAAAAGAGACTCCACGCATACACCTGCAAACTCCGATGTTCCAGCACCGCTCAACACAATTTGCCTGCTTTGTTCCTGCACAAAATCCTGGAAAAAAACATCGAGATCCGGCTTCATGGCATGAACCCGCTCCTGAGTGTTGTTCCACATCTCGGGCTGCTGGAATATTTCATGCGGGGTGTAACGAAGTCCACGTGTGTCTTGGTCCGCCTTCGACAACACGAGCAACTCTTGAAGAGGATTGGTCATCGCACCCACCTTTCTGTTTTTTTATTATACCGGTTTTTTTCTTCCCCCTCGCTTCATGGACCGCCCTTAACTGGTGCAGGTGAACTTTGCATGTTGTCCGTGGAAAGTACGGTTTTTGCGTTGAATACGTCAAGAAAGTCGGTTTGGTTAATCAGCCAGTGAATGCCTCCAATAATTCCGGCGTCCTTTTTCAGGTGTGATATCTCGAGGCGAGGAAGAAAAAGGACCTTGCCCTGAAGCGCGGGCGCGATGAGCTCAAGAAGGTATTCTCCGGCTGCCGAAAAACCTCCTCCGAAAATAACAATTTCGGGGTTGATAAGATTGATGGTATTGGCCAGTGCCAGGTTGAAATACTTGAACGCGTCATGGAGAATGGTACGGGCGGTGACGTCTCCCTCCATGGCGGCTTGAAACACAATACGGCCTGAAATATTTTGCGGATCTCCTCCTGCCAATTCAAGCATCCGGCTGTTTTTTCCCTCTTCTACCGCTTTTCTCCCCGAACGTTGAAGGGCAAATCCTGATATTTTCTGCTCCAGGACACCGAAGGTATACGGCTCGATATGTGAAGAATGGAAATCGTCAAGGCTGGGAAAAACATACGCGATTTCACCGGCAGCGTTGTTGTGGCCGAAGTAGACCTGGCCGTTGACCATGAGAGAACATCCCAAACCATAAGCAAAGTCGATATATATCACATTATGGTATCCCCTGGCTTTCCCGGATATTTTTTCCCCCAGCAGGGACAATTTTGTGGAATGATTGACCAGTACTTCTGTTCCGAACACTTGTGTAAAATAATTTTTTATATCCAGGTTTTCGTTTCGAGTATTGTCCGGAAACCATTTCAACTGCTTTTCATGCTCAACGTACACACCGGCGGCGATGCAAATGACCTTAAGAAGGTCCGAACAATCAAGCTTGTGTCTGTCGAGAAGTTCCAGCACCCTCATTGTAATGATCGAAAGTCTTTGGTACAGTTCCTGCTTGTGATCGAAAGTCTCAGAGTATTTCTCTCGTATCTTTCCCTTGAGGTCAGCGATCGCAATGGTGAAATCTTCCCTCCCCAAGTCTACCGCGAGAAAATATTTACGTGTAGCCTTGAATTGAAGAAGAATCGGACGTCTCCCACCGCTCGATCGGCCAGGCCCGATTTCTGCGACAATCCCGCGCTGCATCAATTCTTCAATAAGGGCCGAAACAGTGGGCTTGGAAATTTTCGTCCTGCGCACCACGTCCGCGCGTGATAATGGTTCGTGCTGTATGAGGGTTTGGAGAATGAGCCGAAGATTGTTTTTTTTGATGTCTGCCTGGGATTGCCGCGAATAGAATTTCACCCTGTGACACCCCCTCTCTCAATGCAGTGAGTAGGGAATAGGGAATAGTGTAAAGGTTTAAATGCCGTGAGTAAGGAGTGAGGGGTGAGGAGTAAAAAAACCCCACTTCTTACGATTCACTGCTCACAGCCTTTATCCTTCCCCATTTCCCCCTTTCACCGCCTCACCTTCCCCACTTCCCCGGTTCTTTGGCTTGACAATGAAGGTGTATATGTAGTTTGATAATAAGGGAAACTAACTAAGATGTCAATGAGGTGAGAACGACTT
>PWXL01000250.1 GCA_003561145.1 Candidatus Atribacteria bacterium | reverse complement strand
CTTCAGCCGCTTCCCCGTTTTTCTAAAGATAACTATCAATACCTACATGTTATGTCTCATTGTATCATATCTTTTTCTCTCTCCATATTTCAGCGGTAGTCATCGAAAAAATTTTGTAAATTGCCGCAGCACAGTAACATAAAGAATAAGGAGAATGAGCATATACGATGATCCTTGCGATTATGTCTTGACAATGAAGATATTTTGCGTAAAGATAATAACAAATGAAGAGAACGATAATACTCTTTAAGAAACGGACAAAACCATCATGCAAATCCCCCTGTATATGAAGGTCGGTGATATTTTAAAAAAGGAGATTCAGGAAGGGACCTACCAGGTCGGTGAGCTCCTTCCCACCGAGGATGATCTGGAAAAGCGGTTTTCCGCGAGCCGGACCACCATCCGCAGCGCTCTGGGAAAATTGGAGAGAGATGGTCTCATCATTCGTAAACAGGGCAAAGGGACAATCGTGCGAGAACCAAAGCCCATTCAAAACCTCAACCTTCTTACTTCATTTACCGAAACCTTGAGAGAAAAAGGAATAGTGGTGGAAACCGGGGATCTTTCTGTCGAATCTATTCCTGCTCCACCCCGGGTAGCACAAGCTCTCAATCTTGACAAGGGCCAGAAAGTATACCTCGTTCGGCGCACGCGCATTGCGGATGGTTATCCAATTGCTTTCATGAGTAATTATCTCGCTGCGAACATGGTTCCTGGATTGGAAGAGAAGAAAAATTTATTGAGGATCAAGGGATTGTATCAACTTTTGGAGGAGGAATACGATCTTAAGCTCATACGGGCGCAGGAAACAATCGAAGCTTACCTGAGCGGGCCCCTTGAAATGGATATCCTCCAGCTCACGGAACGGATTCCTGTTTTTCACACTGTGCGTACCACCTACCTTGCCGAGGGGAAACCTTTTGAACTGGTGGTTTCAATTATACGGGCTGACCGGTATGAGTATCGAGTATACCTGGAGAACCGGCCACAAAAATAAAGGAGGTTCAATCATGAGCCACCTCAAAAATCGAAACATATTTTCAGTGAAAGCAGAAAGCGGAAGCAATACCTGGCAGAATGTCATGGAGAAAACAGGGAACACGGTGGTGCGGGATACCCTGATGCTTTTAAAAGATACCGAATGTGAATCAGGACGTCTCAATGTCGGTTATACTACCATTTATCCCCATTGCAGCACTAAGGGGCATGAGCACCCTCCCATGGAAGAAGTGTACTACGTGTTGTCAGGCAAAGGGATTATGGATATAGAAGGCGAAGAAAAGTTCGAAATTGCCGCCGGAGACGTGGTGTATGTGCCCTTTGCCAGGTTTCACCGCACTGAAAATCCACACGATCTTCCCCTCTCTTATGTGTGGGTGACGGTCAAAAAAGAAGACTGAACATGAACTCCGCAAGCGGGGTACTGGTAGTCGATATCGGAACTGAAAGTGTTCGCTCAGCACTGGTAGACGAAACGGGAAGAGTGCTTGCCCTGGAAGGCGCGAGTCCTCTTTTTTCTTCTCCCTCTCCTGGATGGGCAGAGCAAAGCCCTGTTGAATGGTGGGATTTGACCTGTCACACTATACGATCCCTCTTGCACGCACACCCTGGATTTCAGGTTTTGGCGTTGGGAGTGGGAGCCCAGATGCATGCCGTAATCCCCTTGAACAAAAGGGGAGAAGTGCTTATGGACCGCGTGCCCATCTGGTGTGACAAGAGGTCAGAAGATATATGCCGGAAAGTGCGGGAAAGAGTGCCTCCAGAAGAGCAGGTCAAGAGAGCCGCCAATCTTCTTCTTCCTGCCTGGACGGGACCGAAGATGCGCTGGATCCGGGAGAACCAGCCAGAGGTCTACAGGCAGACCGATGTTTTTCTTGCCGCCAAGGATTATGTAAACTTTCGCTTCACCGGTGAACGCTTCACTGATCATTCAGAAGCTTCGGGGAGTTTCCTCTATTCCTGGGAAAAACACAGCTGGGACACTGACTTGATGGAACTCTTCGGGCTTGAGCAGAAAAAACTTCCTCCTATAGCTTCTTCTGCGGATGTGATTGGTACAGTCATTCCAGAAGTAGGCGAAGACTTGGGTATCACGGCTGCTACACCTGTAATCTGCGGAGCAGGAGACATGTTGTGTCTGTTGTTGGGAGGGGGCATGACACGCCATGGGTCTTCCTGTGATGTCACTGGCACCGCCGCGGATGTTTCGGTATTTTCACCGCAACCGCTTTTGACACAACGGTTGATGAATCTCCACCATGCAGTAGAAGGATGGATCAGCTTTGGAATTCTCGATAGCGGTGGAGGAAGTATGAAATGGTTGCGGGACACTCTCTTCCTGCAGGGAGAGCATAAGAGGTCATATGCTGATATCGACCGTATAGCGGCTCAGGTTCCTGCCGGCTCAGAAGGGCTTCATTTTTTTCCGTATCTCATGGGAGAAAGGTTACTCGGTTCATCATTAGCGAGGGGCTCTTTTTTCGGTATTCTCCCGGGACACGATCGCCGGCACTTTGCCCGGTCGGTGATGGAAGGTGTGTGTTTTGATTTAAAAATGAGCCTTGACGAAATAGAGAAGTTATATCAAGGCGACATCCGGGAAATGTCGATTATCGGCGGTGGTGCGAATAGTGACTTGTGGTGCCAGATCAAGGCCGACGTCTATGAAAAGGAGATGTATACCCTTTCTGAGGCGGAGGGGGGCATTGTTGGGGCGGCACTATTAGCTTTTTCAGCACTAGAGGGAGAGACGGTGGCTGATATCGCTTCGGGCTGGTTGAAAGAGGAAAAACGTTTCATCCCTGCTTTGAACACGCGTAAAGCTTACCGTAGGCAATACCATTTATTTTGTGAGTTCCACCGGATATTTCAAGACGCCTACAGGTTGTATGGAGAGCAAGAATGAACAGAGAGGAGGAATGATATGCAGCGCTTCAACTCGTTTATAAATGGACGCTGGCTTGATGGAGAAGGTGAGATAGAGGTTACAAATCCTGCCAATAGAGAAATTTTCGCGACGGTTTCCAAGGTAACGCTTGACCAGGTAAAAGACGCCATTGATGGGGCACACAAGGCTTTTCAATCATGGTCAAAACAGCTTGCCCTGGAACGCAGCCGGCTGTTATTCAAAGCGGCTGAAAAAGTGCGTGAGCGGGCCGGAGAAATTGGAGATCTCTTAGCCAGGGAACAGGGTAAGGGGCGAGGCGATGCACAAAAGGAAATCGAAAGCGCTGCAGATTGCCTGGAGTATTACGGGTGCCTGGCGGTCAATATCCTGGGCGAAGTCCCACCTCACAATGCCAAGAATCTGCGCAGTATAGCTATTCGTCAACCGGTGGGTCCGGTCGTTGCCATCGCCGCCTGGAATTATCCGGTAAGTCTTATATCCTGGAAAGTTGCGCCTGCACTGGCTGCCGGTTGTTCAGTGATCGTAAAACCCTCCCGGGAAACTCCGCTTTCCACCATTGAGTTTGTGCGTGCTTGTAACGAGGCGGGTCTTCCGGAAGGACTGCTCAACGTGATCAGTGGTGATAACTCCCTCATCAGTGGTGAAGTATTTGCCAACCCCCTTGTGAGGATGGTTGCTCTCACCGGGTCCACCGAAACCGGCAAAGAATTTATCCGTGCTTCAGCAGCAACGGTAAAACGGCTTATACTTGAGCTGGGGGGCCATTCGCCCCTTTTGATTTTTGCCGATGCCGACATGAAGCGAGCGGT
>PWXL01000060.1 GCA_003561145.1 Candidatus Atribacteria bacterium | reverse complement strand
GGCAACAACATTTGCCGCAATCGCCGCAAGCTTCACAACTACAAGCGAAGGTCAATTGATAAAGCTCTTCGATCAGATCCCGCAGTTCTTCGCTTTTCACTTCCAAGGCTCGAGTCACCCTTTCAAGGCAATCCAATCGGTCATTGAAGGGAATGGGTTGTATCCCGGGAAGATCCGGATTTCCGTCCAAGAAATCACCTTCTTCGTCAAAATCATAACAAAGATAAGCGATCAAAGCATCTTCCCGGCTCGGGTCGGGCCAGATCTCCGGAAAATTGGCAGCTAACATTCGACGTAGAATATTGGTTTCCGTTTCAGCGACGGAATCTTGCGAATGGCAGTCAACCAAACGGTTTTCTTCGAAGCAACTTATGTTCTTGGCCAGGATCCTGGTTTCCAAAATGCTGCCGAAAGGCATTTCCTGATATTCATAAACCGTTTTATCGGGTTCCGGCGGAGTCGGTCGATCCGGCCAAGTGATATCCACTCCGGGCAAAGGACGGAATATCTGATCCAGGATATTGGGGTTTATCTGCCAAACGATCAAATAGGATGTCAGAATGATGACGATGCCGAGCAATCCTTGGAATATCCTTTGGCGGGCCTTGGCCATGGCCATCGGCGAACCGCCGGAGGTCAAATAATTGAATCCCCCGACGATCAGCACCCCAAAAGCGATGAGCCCGACCAGGCTGATGACCCAATTCAGGACAAGGGTCAGCAATCCCGGGAGGTCTTCGGCTTCGGCCAAGGGGGTTCCTTCTGAGGCCGAAACAGCCCCGGACAGGCAAAGAAATGTTAAGAGAATGAAAATGAATCCTTTAGCCATTCTTGTCCTCTAAATAAACAACCATCACCCAACTGAACATTATTTTACCGAGAATGGGGATGGATTCAATAATAAAAGGAAGAAAGACCCTTTTCAGCCACTTCCACAGAAGGCTGTCCTTCTGCTGGGAGTTTTCGCTTTCAACCGGAACATCGCTTCTCCCCTCATCGTCGTATTGATACTCGCTCGGCTGATCATGGTATTCGGCTTCGGCCACGGAGGTCTTTTCCGAAGAGGATGATTTCTGGGTGGTTGCGATACTCTCTTCGGTCGGCTGATAAGAATATTCGGCTTGATCGGGATCGGTGCTCGAGGTCTTCTCGGCCGAATCTTTTTTCGACTGTTCTTCTTCCCGGGTTGCTCGGCGTTTGGCTTGGGAACGGCGGATGGTCCGATAAGCGGTCCGCGCCTTTTTGACCGAAGAAGCCCCGGCCCTTTTGACCGATTTCCAAAAAACGGACCCGGTCCGATGATGCCTGAAGAAGACTATCCAAAAGGTGAAGATCAGCTTGCCCATCAGGGCGGTGATCCCCTGAATGATGACCGCCACGGGCGCCAAAACGACGGTCAGGGTCAGGACAAAACAGATCAAGCCGATCAGGTCCAGCAGAAAGGCGACCCCGTACATGACAAAGACGTCGCCGCTGATGAAGGATTGCGATCCTCCCCAGCCGACATCCTCACACTTTTCCTCAGTGACCTCGGATGAATTCATCTCGCTTGATGGCTCTTCTCATTTCTTTGATCTTGACCACTTCTTCCGGGTTGCTGGTGATGACCTGGTCTTCGGTGTAGGAGGCGACGATTTGGATGCCGACCCTTTTATTGCCGGCAAAGAAGATGCCTTCACCGACGCTGCTGGAAAGAACCAAATGCTTCTCTCCGCTGGTCAAACCGAAGGTCTTGGCCAGAACATCGATCGAAGCGTTGGATTGTTTCATCAGCAACTGCAAAGAGGAGTTGTTCAGAATGGGAACGCCGTAAGGAGAGTTGAGGAAATCGTTGACATCCTGGGTGATGGTCGTTAACCCCAACCAGTATTTCCGGGCTCTTTTGGCCATGCCGAAAAGGAAAGAGGCCCCCTCCGGCGATTGCATGATCACCCAGGCCTCGTCAATGACGACGATCCTTTTCTTCATTTCTCCCCGGATCTCGTTCCAGATGTGATGGAGGATGATATACATGGCCATCGGCCGAAGTTCGTCCTCCATATCGCGGATGCCGAAGACCACCAGCCGATTCTTGATATCGACATTGGTCTGGTTGTTGAAGAAGTTGGCATAACTTCCGACGGTGAACTTGCGGGTTCGTTGGCTGAGGGATTCGGCCCCTTCCATGCTTTCTAGCACTTCCTGAAAGTCGCTCATGGTCGGCGGATCCAATTGATTGAAGTTGCTTTCCGGGAAGATGTCCTTGGAGGCATAGGTCTCAATGATGGCCTGGTCGATAATGGAATCCTCTTCCGGGGTCAGGCCGCCCAGCATGATCCGGAACAGTCCGACCAACTCAACGGTGTTCCGTCTCAGAACATCGGCCGGGTTCTCGTCCAATCCGACATGGGGCAGGTCAAAGGCGTTCAGGTGATTGGGTGAACTCAAGGATATGTTTATAAAAGAACCGTTGACCGTTTCGCTAAGGAATTCATATTCGTTTTCCGGATCAATGATGATCACATCGACCCCTTCCATCATCAACCTTAAAACTTCCAGTTTGGTGGCATAACTTTTACCGCCACCCGACTTTCCGAAGATCACCATGTTGGCGTTCTCCAAGGAGAATCGATCGAAAAGGACCAATGAATTATTGTGCTTGTTGACCCCGTAAAGGATCCCCTCGTTGGAGCTAAGGTCAAAGGAAATGAAAGGAAAGACGCTGGAGAGAGGGGAAGTGTTCATCGGGGTGTGAACCAAAAGATGGTCGCTTCCGTAAGGAGCACAAGCATAAAATCCTTCCTTCTGCTGGAAAGAGGCCGGTTTCACATAGACCAATCTGGATTCCAGGATGGAACGTATCTCGGTCTCGGTGTCGCGCAATTCCTTTTCATCGTCACCCGATATCATGAAATAGATGCCGACCTGGAACATCTTTTCCTGGGCGGTCCTTAACTTTTCCCGCAGGTCTTCCACATCCTGAAAGGCCGTTTCCAGTTCGGGGTCGCGGACCAATCCCTTCTCTTCCCTTTCGATCAATTCGGCCTGGATCTCGGTGGTCTTCTTGCGAAGCTTTTTAAGGATGGGGGTGGTCTCAATGGGGTGGAAGAAGAAGGAGATGGTCACCGGCCGGCTCATATTAATGATCGGCGCCAACCAACCCACCGACAGATATCGCGGATAAGAAAAAACAAACAGGGAGCGGGTCAGCCGGCCCTCCAGGATCAGATGGTTCTGGCTGGTTTCAATGGAAGGCGGGGCGATCAGGTCATGCAAAATGACCGTCTTCTTCTCTTGTTCTGATTTGCCGCCGATGGAGGCGAATGTTTGTTTGATCTTGCTGAACATGGTCAATTTATGATTTCGGGCATGATCGAAGGATAGTAGCCGATCTCGGCCGACTTGGGGTGATGGATCGACCAGAGCAATTCGATGATCTCGGGAGTGGTCAGGGGAACGGCTTCCAGTTCGCAGCGCCTCAAGCCGACGGCGATGAATTCCATTCTTTGGATCAACTGAACGCGGGCCCTTTGGAACGATTCTCCGGACATGGACTGGCCGGACTCCTCTTTTTTGCGGAACATCTCCCGGGCGGCCGAAACCGATCCGCTGACCTCGGCCAAGGTATAGGGCACCACCAAATAGAACGACTTGCTCATGATTTCTCCTTTGTCCAGGACCTCCTTGATGAAACGGCGATAATCAGCCGTTTGGGCCTTCAGCAGATCGTTGGTTTGCTTTTCTTCCAGT
>PWXL01000165.1 GCA_003561145.1 Candidatus Atribacteria bacterium | reverse complement strand
TCATCAATGCTTTATACGACTTGGCTCGTTCCGAGAACGATTATCCCACACAAATCCACCTGAACTGGTTTATTGAGGAACAGGTGGAAGAGGAAGCCTCCGCATCTGAAATCGTGGAAACACTGAAGATGATCGGTGAAAAAGGACATGCCCTGGTTATGCTCGACCGGGAGCTTGGTAAGCGCGGAGAATAAATCCCACGGGGCGGGTATGCATTTCTCTCCCCGCCCCTCTATTCAATACATTTTTTTACATGTCCAGGCCTGGGAAGGACTGCAAAAAAAAGAATTCATAACTCTACTGTTATATTCCGCGTTGGGTATGCGTTGCCGGAATCATCCGCGCAGCTCACCTCACTGCATAATCTCAAAGTTACTTTTTTTGCATCACCGGGCAGGTTATGGCTATCCCGGTACAGCTCTTCGAAACGTTCCCAGGAGTATACATTATCTCCGAAGGAGACGGTTACACCGCGCAGGTCATCCCCGATGTCAGCTTTTTCGCGTGCTTTTTGCAAAATGGTTTCGATGATAGCAGACATTTTTCCATCACCTCCATGGAGGGATTTTTTCTTGGGTAATTTCGTGAAACTCTTCCCTGTCTTTTTTGTATAACCACATCCCTTTGGCTTTCTTCCCCGCTTGCATCTCGTTTCGGAAAGAACAACGGTGAGTTCCCGGAGGTTTCGATTCAGCGGTTCCCCAACCCCTTGCTTTGGATTTTTGCCCAGGTATCTTTCAGGGCCACTATGCGGTTGAAAATGGGCGTATCCTGTGTACTCTCATAATCTACGGTATAATACCCCTGGCGGAGAAACTGGAAGCGGTCAAAGGGTTTTGCTTCTTTCAGCACAGGTTCGGCCAGGCTTCCTCGAAGTACCTCGAGTGAGTTTGGGTTCAGGTAATCGTGATAACTTTTCCCTTCCTCCATTTCACTCATATTTTTCAGGGTGAAGAGCTTGTCATAGAGGCGTACCTCAACATTAACCGCGTGTGGTGCGGAAACCCAGTGAAGGGTTCCTCTTACTTTCCTTCCGTCGGCCGTTTCTCCTCCCCTTGATTGGGGGTCATATTCACAACGCAGTTCAACAATATTTCCGGATGTATCTTTAATTATTTCCCGGCATGTCAGGTAGTAAGCGTGCTTGAGCCGCACTTCTTTGCCGGGAGCAAGGCGGAAGAATTTCTTGGGGGGGTCTTCCCGGAAATCGTCCTGCTCGATATATATTTCCCGGCTGAAGGGGACCATGCGTGTTCCCATGGAGGGGTCCTCAGGGTTGTTTTGATATTCGATCAGTTCCTCTCTGCCTTCAGGATAATTTTCAATGACAACTTTCAGAGGGCGAAGAACCACCATCACCCGTTGTGCTGTGGTATTGAGTTCTTCCCGGATAGTGTGTTCGAGAAGTTCATAATCAACCATACTGTTGGATTTGGCTACTCCGATTTCCCCACAGAATCTACGTATTGAAGAAGGTGTATAGCCGCGACGGCGCAAACCCTGGATGGTAGGCATGCGGGGATCATCCCAGCCGTTTACTATGCCCTCCTGTATAAGGCCGAGAAGAAGGCGCTTACTCATCACCGTATAGCTGAGGTTGAGGCGGGCAAACTCATACTGTCTCGGACGGGAGGGGACATGTACGTTGTCCAGGAACCAGTCATAAAGGGGCCGATGATCGGCAAATTCGAGTGTGCAGATGGAATGGGTAATGCCTTCTATGGCGTCTTCATACCCATGTGCGAAGTCATACATTGGATACATACACCAGTGATTCCCCGTCCGGTAGTGAGCTTTTTTCAGAATACGGTACATGACAGGATCCCGCATATTGATATTCGGATGGGACATGTCTATCTTTGCCCGCAGAACACACTCTCCTTCGTCGAACTCTCCCTTGCGCATTTTTTCGAGAAGGTCCAGGTTTTCCTCGACACTACGGTTTCGGAATGGAGAGTTTTCACCCGGCTCTGTAAGCGTTCCACGGGTTTGGCGGATTTCTTCCGGTGACTGGCGGTCGACGTAGGCAAGACCTGCTGTAACAAGTTCCACGGCCCAACGGTAAAATTGTTCGAAATAGTCAGAAGCATAACACAATTGCGCCCACTGAAAACCAAGCCAGCCCACATCTTCCTTGATGGCCTGCATGTAGTGTTCCTCTTCCTTTTCCGGATTGGTATCATCGAAACGGAGGTTACATTTACCTTTGAAGCTTTCCGCGAGGCCGAAATTGAGACAAATGGACTTTGCATGGCCGATATGAAGATATCCATTGGGTTCAGGGGGAAAACGGGTGATAACTTCCTGCACCCTTCCGCTTTCCAGGTCTTCGACAATGATCTGTTCAATAAAGTTCAATTGTTTTTCGTTTCCCGGCTCCATGGAGTAATGTGCCTCCTTTCTCAATGCAGTGACGCTAAAACATTCTGAATTCTGAGTTCTGAAAACATTTCTTCCTTATTATAGCTGAATCGATGCCTTGATTTGAACCCGGGGAAAGAAACAGGTACATTCTTGCGAAGGGTAAAATAAGAGGAATTCTTGCCGATACAATGTGAAAAAGAGGCTGTTCAATTATTACATACAATACAATGACAGTACATACAACAATGCTGAAACCGATCACTGGGACAGTAAGTCCGACAACATGGGTCATCATGACACCGGCAGGGTGTGCGAGGGCTTCTTTCGCCTCAACACCTGTTGAGAGGCTTCACCCACACCTTCTGCCGGAAGTGCGGGGAGCAGATGGTTCCTCCTGTAAAGGCCTTCTTTTCTCCTGTTTCGTGAAAGAGGCAGCTACCTTCACGGTTTTCATCGAAGGTGACGGGAAAGTGGAATGAAGCCCGGAGTTTCTCCAAGCCGGAAAGAACTCGCTCGTGAGCGGGATTGTCAGTTCCCACATCGTCAATCGCTTGGGGACACGTGAAGTGGAAAAGAGCAATGGGTAAAAGAGGGGTACTGGGGGAAGGGCTGTTCAACCTCTTTCTCCCCCAGCATTGCGCTTCCTGCGGCTGCTACATTACTTTTTCACTGGGGTATCCCTTATGCGTTGAATGCGAGCGGGCGGTGCGCCCGCTCAGAAGCCCCCTGTGTACGTTCTGCGGAATAGTGCTTCCTTCCGGGAAGTTCCTGGAGTGCCGCCGCTGCCGCCTGCAGCCTTACCATTTTGACCGGGCGAGGGCGGTGGTGCATTTTTCCGGTTCCTTACGAGCGGCGCTGCATGCCTGGAAATATCGCGGAGTGATTTCGCTGACTCCATTTTTCACAGATCTCATGATAACATATCTGCGTGAAAACCCCTTTCTGCATGAGGTGGATTGCGTGGTGCCGGTACCTCTGCACCGGGCCCGGTTACGTGAACGGGGTTTTAACCAGTCTCATCTTCTGGGACACACGTTAGGTGAAGTTTTTACGCTGCCTGTTGCGAATAGCTTGGTAGAGAGGGTACGCAATACCCGGCCGCAGATACACCTGGCACGGAAGGAGAGGAGACGCAACGTCTCCGGGGCTTTCCAGGTACGCAAGGGTGTTTCCCTGCGGGGGAAACGGGTATTGGTAGTGGACGATGTGCTCACGACTCGAGCCACAGCAGACAGCATAAGCGGAGAGTTGCGCCGGGCAGGTTGCGGCAGAATATATATTGTAGCCTTGGCATCAGGCCGTTCCGCTGAAGAGAGACAGGAACAGCCATGACAGGAAAACGCCTCCGCGGTATTTCGGTCAACAAGGAAGAGCATGGTATAATGATTTTTCGACTCACTGC
>PWXL01000254.1 GCA_003561145.1 Candidatus Atribacteria bacterium | reverse complement strand
TTGAAAGGAACACTGCATTCCCTTTGTGGGTTAGGAAAAGACGAAGATTTCATCCGGTTGGTCGCCGATTGGTTGCAGCGTGACAATTTTTCTCCTGATATGGACACCCAACTTCAAGAAAAGGAGTAATAAAAATGAAGACAAAGGCGTTACGACTGTATGGGAAAAACGATTTACGGTTGGAAGAGTTCGAACTCCCCTCTATCGGTGATGACGAAATTCTCGCCCATATTATTTCCGACAGCATCTGCATGTCTTCATACAAAGCCGCCATCCAGGGGAAGGAACACAAGCGGGTGCCCGACAACGTCGAGAGTAACCCCGTGATCATCGGCCATGAATTTGCGGGAGAATTAATTGAAGTGGGGAAAAAATGGGTTAATCAATTCCGCCCCGGTGACCGCTTTGCCATCCAGCCTGCTCTTAACTATAAAGGAACATTGGATGCACCGGGGTATTCATTTCCATATATCGGAGGAGATGCTACGTATATTATCATTCCCAACGTGGTAATGGAAATGGGCTGCCTTCTCCCCTATAAGGGCGATGCATTCTTTCATGCGTCTCTTTCTGAACCGGTTTCATGCATAATCGGGGCATTTCATGCCAGTTACCATACCACTGGAGGCTCCTATGTCCATCAAATGGGCATCAAGGAGGGTGGGAAAATGGCAATCCTCGCGGGAGCGGGACCCATGGGACTTGGAGCTATCGATTACGCTCTGCACAATCCACGCCGTCCGTCATTCTTACTGGTTACTGACATTGACGAAACCCGTCTTGCCCGTGCCTCATCTCTCTTTCCCCCAGAGGAAGGCAAACGCTGTGGCGTATCCCTCCATTACGTCAACACACACAACATCGAAGACCCTGAAGGCGAACTTGTAGCTCTTAGCGAAGGGACGGGCTATGATGATGTTTTCGTCTTCGCTCCTGTCCGCCCAGTGATCGAGCAAGCAGACCACCTGCTGGGGAGGGACGGGTGCTTGAACTTCTTCGCCGGGCCGACTGACCCCAATTTCTCCGCCCTGTTCAATTTCTACAATGTGCATTACGCCTCTACCCACCTGGTGGGAACATCGGGGGGAAATACTGACGATATGAAAGAAGCGCTCACTCTCATGGAAGAGGGCCATGTAAACCCCGCGGTGATGGTCACCCACGTGGGAGGGCTGACCAGCGCGGCAGAAACTACCCTGAATCTCCCCAAAATCCCGGGAGGAAAAAAGCTCATATATACCAATATCGATATGCCTTTGATCGCTATCTCTGATCTTGCCGAAAAGGGAAAAGATGATCCTCTTTAT
The DNA here is from genome assembly GCA_003561145.1 of Candidatus Atribacteria bacterium. Lineage (GTDB taxonomy): Bacteria > Atribacterota > Atribacteria > Atribacterales > Atribacteraceae > Nitricultor. The sequence continues at coordinate 2,486 of PWXL01000254.1, read as the reverse complement.
GCAAAACTAGCCGAAATCACTGCCTCTCATAATGATTTGTGGTCCCTGGAGGCGGAACGGTATCTCTTGGAACATGCGAAGAAAATATAAATACAGTTGAGGGTTGAGAGTGTATGGTCGGTAGCTCAATTTTTCTCACCACTCTCGACCTACGGTTCCCTAGTACGGAACGTATCCGACCCGCAACATACTGTATAGAGAGAGGTGGCATATGTACATTGCAAACATAAAAGATGTTAAGAAAATTCGAACGCCCCATGGCAAATGGATTCAGTGGCTGATTCCCCGTGAAATAGGAGCGGAGAACTTCGAAATGCGGTACGTGGAAGTACCGGTCGACAGTACCCCTTCTGAAGAGAGTCATCCCTGGGAACACCAGGTCTTCGTGCTCAGCGGAAAAGGATATGTACAAAGTGGAAATGTTGAGCGCCTGCTCTCTCCGGGAGATGCCCTGTATCTCGCACCCAACGAACCTCATAAGTTCAGGGTTGAAGAGGAACCACCCCTTGCCTTTATTTGCCTCATCCCCGCAGGCTGCGAGGACAAAGTGAAGGAAAAAATGTAGGATTCGGGAATCAGAATTCAGAATAAAAAAGACATAAAAAACTGAACATATTTCCTCGTTTACAAGCCGTGGTCGACAAGTTCTGCTACACCCGTTAAAACCAGCGGATCTATAAAGGGGTCGCGACAATTCCGTAAAGCATTTTCCACCTTTTCAATCAGTTCGGGTGGGATGTTTTCGATTTTCAGCACATCTTCCAGGAGGAAAGTACCGGGATAGAGCTTTTCAACGTGCGTGTATATGAGAACCTGGCAAGTGGTGAAAGCATTCGCCTGCTTGGGCTCATATCTCGGCAGCACTATTACCTGGCGCAAAGTAACAGCGTCACGGCGGATTGCAACGAGGTATGCGCCCGCTGGTAAGCTCTCCATGAACCACTCTCCACGGCAGTCGGTATCAGTGTGCCAGATCTTCCCTGATTCGCTCTCCAGGGTTACCTGTGCATGAGGAAGAACGGCCATGCCGGAAACTGAACACCCGTCAGGGAAACATTCATCAGGAAGGGAGGTATTTGCCCGCATATCATTTGTCCCTCCAAAAGGTCCATTTGCACAGCCTGCCCACAGAATCATCCCAACGAAGATCAACGCTACGAATAGTGCTTTCCCCATTCGTATCATCCTCCAATCTGCTCCTACTGTAAAGGAATGAAGTGATTGTTACTATGGGAAGATAGTACTATTTTCACACCCGCTGGTCCTGTTTTCCTTTGCCATACGCTCATGCAAGATAAGTTGCCGGTTGATTCTTATTATATTATGTTCCAACGCAGTATAGGAAAAAGATACACTGTGCTGAAACTCAAACAGGAAAGACACAATAGAATAATGGATTATGGTGGACAAAACCATATATGCACCAATATCCAAATATGATCTGCAACAGTGCTTCACAGCACATGAAAGGAGAGTATCACCATGAATATACTCCTGGTCAACCCTTCTTCTCCCGGGATTTATGAGTGGGCGGGAGTCAAGCTTCCCCCCCTTGGTCTTGCGTATCTCGCATCCGTTCTCCGTGAAGATGGTCACGGGGTACGCATTACCGATCTCCAGGTAGAAAGACCCGATATACTGAACCAGAAGATAGCACAATGCGACCTTGTGGGTATCACAAGCGAGAGCAACAAGGTTTTCCGCGCGCTTGATATTGCAAGGCTTGCCCGGCAAAAGGGAAAAAAGGTTGTTATGGGGGGATACCATGCCACCTTCCGGGACCAGGAGATTCTCCTCTCCTCAATCGTGGACTACGTGGTAAAAGGGGAAGGAGAATACACTTTTCGTGAGCTCATCCGAAGGTTGGAAAATGGAAAGGCAATAAGCGATATTCCGGGAGTTTCACTTCTTTTCAACGGAAGGTTTCATACCAACCCAATCCCGCCCCCGCCGGATGACCTTGACGCACTTCCCCTGCCTGCACGGGATCTTTTACCCCTGTCGAAGTACTGGATGACACAGATCGACGGAGAACCTCTTCTCAACGTGGTGACCAGCCGCGGCTGCCCACATGCCTGCTCTTTTTGCGCCTCATCGAGTTTTGCAGGGAGGAAATGGCGAACCCGGTCTCCCGAAAACATCGTAAAAGAACTCGAACAATTGTATTTTGAGTACGGGTTCCGGGGGTTTGCTTTTATGGATGACAACTTCACTTTACGTCCTGAACGGGTGGAAGCTATCACAAACTCGATCAAAAAACGGGGAATGAACATGAAGTGGTGGTGCTTCTCCCGTGTGGACACCTTGCTCAAAAACACCTCCCTGGTGCAAAACATGGCCTCAGCAGGCCTTCGAATGGTCTACCTGGGACTGGAAAGTGCTGATCCTCGAGCCTTGAAAGCTTACGGAAAACGTATCACTACAGAAGTTTCCAAGCTGGCTGTTGAACTTTTACATTCCCACGGGGTCAAGGTGCTTGGTTCATT
>PWXL01000231.1 GCA_003561145.1 Candidatus Atribacteria bacterium | reverse complement strand
TTGCGGAAGGAGTTGCTTCCCAATTAGAAAACGTGAATGGAGTGCTGATGGTGGCACATGGAGCGTTAACCGTAGGAGTATCGCTCAAGGAAGCCTTCTTGTGCATGGAAATTATAGAGGAATCAGCCCGTGTTCTCACTGTTTCAAAAATGTTTCATGGTCCCCGGGTTCTGACACAGGAAGAAAGAGAAAGCATTCGGCAGCTGGATGCCGAAAAATACAGGACAGAGTTGTTAAAAAGCGGGCAATAAAAAGAAACGCTTTACGGCACAATAATGAAATGAAAGAAGGTGTGATTCCTTTACGGATATTTGAATATCAGTGATACAATGAGAGTACTCTATCTTTTTTTAAAAAAAGGGGGCGATAAACGTGAGAAGTAAGCGTGGCTTGGCATTAATCATCGGTATTATTGTTGCTGCTTTTCTGCTTCAGGCGTGCGGAGGCTTGGACTTGCAGAAAACGGAACATCAGCATTATTATCTGCGTATTCAGGAAAACGGACAGGTTACGGAAGGACATATGATTATAAACAGTAACCCCGTGGGAGAGGACAAGCTTGAAATTTCAATCGATTTCAAATTAGGTGATACAGCTTTTACACAGACGATGACAACGAAAATTGATGAAATTGAAGAAGTATTCGGTACACTTATGTTCACAAACCCGGTAATGCTTGGTTTTTATGGCCCCTTGTTTGCTTCCCAAGCCATGCTTTTCCCCTTGATGATGACCGGAGGGCAGATTTCTGAAGGCTTTAAGTGGGAAACCACTCAAGATGGTGAAACCATGACATACCAGGTGACAAGCTCCGAAACCCGTTTCGGGATGAAGGCCTATTGGATGGAAATCCTCACTGATCATGAGTTGGTAGTCAAAATGCTTGTGACCGAGGAAGACTTCATTCCTTTCGTAGTAGAAATCAAAGATCCCGAAATGCTGGAGGCGGGTCAACAAGGTCTGTATTACGAGTTGGTCGACCTCAGGTTGAGAGATCAGTAAATAGCGTAACCCCGGACGCAATGGATGGAGCGGCCGGGGTTTTTCTTCTCTACCACCATGGTGCAGCAAAAACTTCGGGGAAAAAATGAATATGATGCAGGACCCATAGATCCACGGAGAACAAGGCTGATACGGGATGGAAAGAAGCGTTGTGGACCGGTTTTATATTGGATGAGCCGGGACCAGCGCTCCAGTGATAATTGGGCATTGGAGTTCGCCCTGCAAAAAGCTCGGGAAAAAAAAGTTCCGGCGGCGGTTGTTTTCTGCATTTCTCCGGGCTATCCTCACCTTACAAAGCGTTCCTTTGATTTTCTGCTGGGAGGTGTGCGGGTTCTAGCAGAAAACCTTTCAAAACGGGATATACCCTTCTTTTTTTACAGTGGGGATCCCATCGAACGCATATCTGAATGTGTTGCAGAAATGGAACCGAGCTGCCTGGTGTGTGACTTTGACCCTTTACGGCATACAAAGCACTGGATAAAGGGCGTTGCAAGAAAAACCCCTGTGCCCGTGTACCAGGTTGATGCTCACAATGTTGTTCCCTGCTGGCTGGCTTCCGATCATAAAGAATATGCAGCACGGACCTTCCGCCCTCGCTTGCTTCGTAAGCTGGGGGAATTCTTGACAGGCTTTCCTTCTGCCACAGAGAAACCAGTCCGCTGGCCGGGCAGGTTTCCCAAGCTGGATTTGAAAAGGCTGGACGAGTTTCGAAAGAACATTCCGCCGCTTGATCCCGTTCCCATTCAACCGGGAGAAGAAGAAGCGATGAATGTTTTGGAAAAGTTTTTGAAAGAACGGTTGACTTGCTATACCGGGGAACGCAATAATCCTCTCAGCGGGATGAGCTCCGGCCTGTCTCCCTATCTTCATTTTGGCCAGCTCTCCGCGCAGCGCGTACTTCTCGAATTGCTTCGGATCAATATGGATCAGGAGGCCGGTGAGGCCTTTCGTGAACAAGTGCTGGTAAGACGTGAACTAGCGGACAATTACTGCTGGTATGAGCCGTTATATGATACACAAGAGGGCTTTCCCGCCTGGGCCCGGAAAACCCTTTCCATGCACCTTCATGACCGCAGGCCCTACCTGTATAGGAAAAAAGATCTGGAAAGCGGCATGACCCATGATCCTTTGTGGAACGTAGCCCAACGTGAAATGGTTTCCGCAGGTACCATGCATGGGTACCTGAGAATGTACTGGGCCAAGAAAATCCTCGAGTGGACCGTATCCCCGGGAGAAGCCTTGAGATATGCCCTTGAATTCAATGACCGGTACCAAATTGACGGCCGAGATCCAAACGGTTATACAGGTGTGGCCTGGTGCATTGGGGGAGTACACGACCGGCCCTGGAAGGACAGGCCTGTTTTCGGACACATACGATATATGAGTTATGAAGGTTGCCGCAGAAAATTTGATGTAGAAGCCTACATCGATCGTTGGAGCGGGAAGGAGGAAAACCTGTGAATGACTTTCCTGTACCGGTGGTTGTATTCAGTAAATGTTTGGGTTTTGCTCATTGTCGTTACAACGGGATGATCATTGATGATGCGGAAGTCGAGCGTTTGAAGCCGCATCTACGATGCTTGCCGGTGTGTCCCGAATGTGAGCTGGGGCTCGGTGTTCCCCGTGAGCCCGTAAGATTAGTGGGGGAGAAAGAGCGGCCTCGTTTGTTTCAACCTGCCACTGGTGAGGATTATACGGAAGAAATGGAGGATTTCGCGAAAAAATTTGCTCTCTCGCTCTCTGAAGTTGATGGTTTTCTCTTCAAGGAGCGCTCCCCGTCTTGCGGAATCAAGGGCGTCAAGTACTACCGGAATGAGCAAGACCGTGGCTCTTCAGGAACAACCAGGGGAATCTTTGCCCGGGAGGTACTGCGGATAAGCCCGTATGTGCCCGTGGAGGAGGAGGGCAGGCTTCGCAATTTGAAATTGCGGGAACATTTCTTGACTCGGTTGTTTGCACTGGCACGCCTGCGGGAAGCCGTAGATAGGGGAAGAATGCGAGATTTGGTGGACTTCCATTCCAGGCATAAGCTCATGCTGATGGCGTATAACCAGAAAGAGCTTCGTTCCTTGGGGAAAATAGTCGCCAACCAGGAAAGACGGTCAATCGGTGATATTTTTTATCTCTACTCGCATGGATTCCAGCGGGCCCTGGATCGTTTACCCAGGCTCACCGCGCATCTCAATGTGTTGATGCACGCTCTGGGGTATTTTTCCGAGAGATTGGAGAAACGCGAAAAAGCTTTTTTTCTCGAAACCCTGGATAGCTACCGGCAGGAAAAGATATCTCTCAGCGTTGCTATTGCTCTTATCCAGTCATGGATGGTCCGCTTCCAGCAGCCGTATTTATCTACGCAGAACTATTTCAACCCGTTTCCCATTGATTTAGTGGGCCTCTCTGACTCTGGAAAAGGAAGAAATGTGTAGCCTTCACAGGGGGAACCGGCCACAGGTAAACAGGGTATCGGGGCCTTGCGTGGTGCTGGTAGTGTCGCTGTCCTTCATTGACACCCCTTTACGAATTTTCTATAATATTTTTACTTTGGTTCAAATAAAGGAGGAATTCGAGTGACAGAGATTAAAATCAGTCAGGGAGAGAATATAGACGAGGCCCTGAGACGGTTCAAGAGGAAATGCCAGCGTAATGGCATCATCTCCGAGATTAGGCGACGCGAGCACTATGAAAAGCCTAGTGAAAAAAGGAGAAAAAAGGCCGCTCAGGCCGCCCGTCGCAAAAAAAGAAAATGAGAGGAACTCTCCCTGGTATGAAACAGTATTTGCAGGAAGAAATGAAACAAACCCTACAAGGTTCAAAC
>PWXL01000039.1 GCA_003561145.1 Candidatus Atribacteria bacterium | reverse complement strand
GTGTCGTTATCTGTAAAAGTTATATTCTTCATCAAGAAAATGGGAGAACCTTTCACAACACTCAATTCCTCTGTGTCAAGTGTATCAGCTACTACCGCTTCCAGGGTAATCCCCGCCCTGTAGGGGTGAAGACCAAATTTTTCTCCCAAAAACCGATACAGGGAGCGATTATTTAAGTCCTCGCTGAGTATCCCGGGACATAACTTATGCGGTAAATGATTGACGACACGCACAAGGGGAGTATCTTCCAAATACCGGATCCTCTTGATCACAACAACCTCCTCGCCTTCACTAATGTCAAGGGTAGTAGCAAGTACCGGTGAAGCCAGTACAATGTTTTGCTCGAAGACCCGTGTTTTGAGCTGGTATCCTTTTTGAGCCATATCTTCGTGGAAGGTGACAAATCTCTGGATAAACCCATAGTTCAGCTTGGGTCGCACAACAAAGGTGCCCCGGCCTTTTTCCCGTTCCAGCAAACCTTCATAAACGAGTTCTTTCACTGCTTGACGAACTGTCGGGCGGCTGATCTGGAATTTTTCTGAAAGTTCGCGTTCTGAAGGAATCATCGCCCCGGGCTGCAACTCACCATTTTCAATACTCCGGCGCATTTCCTCCTTCAGTTGATAATACAAAGGTATAGGGATTTTTCGATCAAGTTCTTTCCATTCAGTCACTCGTGGCCCCCGAAAAAACATTTTTCCCCTTGTTACGGACTTACTTTATTTACAAATAACATTCCCTTTTGGACAAAAAAGCACGTAGTTATAAGGTTAAGTGGTATTTACCATTATGACAGAGTACAAGGATCTCCTCTCCTTGTCAATACATTATGGTTATTGCATTTTCCCGGTCCAACTTATGATTGTGCCTGTTCTTCAACGATATGTACTTTCCATGTTTCTCAGAAAGGCAAGACCCTTTTCCGCAATCTCTGTCGGATCCGCGAATTTCCTCCATATCGCGACCTTGCTCCCACCCTCCGTGAACACGATATCCGGAGTGAAAGATTCAATAACAAGCCATCTCTCGTAACGTACCTCATGCAGCGCCTTGAATACTTCATCCCATTCAAGATGCCCGGTGCCAGGGATTCCCCGATGACTTTCACAGCAATGAAAATGAAACAAGAGGTCACCTGCGGTTATAATCGCCTCATACATGCTGTTTTCTTCGATATTCATCTGGAACGTATCCAGGTGTACCTTTATGTGTGGGTGACCTATTTCTTCAATATACCGTCTCGCTTCTTGGGCGGTAAAAAGCATATATGATTCAAACCTGTTCACCGGTTCAATGGCCAAAAATACCCCACTTTCCTGGGCGTGTTCGGCCACTTCCCACATACACTCTTTGCTATACTCCCATTCCTTCTCCGTACGGGGTTTTCCGGTGAACACTCCCCAAGGTCCATACAGTATCCCACCTAATATCTCACTTTCACATTCATGGGAAAGGTCAATACATTTTTTCAGGAAATCTATTCCCTTCCTGCGCGTTTCCCCGTTGGGAGACACAATATTGTGTTTCTCATCGAGTCCGGTTGAAAAAAAACACTGTAATTCTCCCTGCTTCGCTCTCTGCATGAGTTTCTTGATCAAGTCACGGTCCCGCACTGTATCTGTGTTTGTCGAGATCTCCATTCCCTGAAAACCGATTTTTTTAGCAACATCTAAAACGTAGAGCGTTTGCTGCTCAAGCCTCGGCACCCATAGATGGAAAAACGCCGCATATTTCAATATATTTTCTCCCCTGTATCCAGTGAGATTACCTCACTCCCGGTGGTTGCTGTTGATAGCCAACCAGTGCGTACAAGAGTACGACAAGCATGATGACAATGCCGGAAACGACGTATTGCACAAAAAAGTGTATTCCAAGAAAAGTCAGCGCATTGGCAATCAAACCAAGAAAAAGTGCTCCCGCAACAGAGCCCCCGATTCTCGCGATTCCACCGTAAAGAGCCGTTCCCCCGATGATTACCGCGGCAATAGTGTGTATTTCAAAACCCTGGCCTACCAAACCATGGATAGCATTCAAGCGACCGAGCATCATGATGCCGGCAAGGGCAGCCAGTAAACCGTTAAAAGCATACTGGAAGACCTTGTATCTTTCTACAGGAATGCCGGCTTCAACCGCCGCCTTTCTGTTGCCCCCTATAGCGATCGTATACCGTCCGAACTTCGTCCATTTCATGAGAAAATACCCAAGCAGAGCAATAAGGAGAGCCGCAATAATCGGTACCGGAAGGTTCCCGAAAAGTCTATGGGCTCCCAAAAAACGAACAGTGGGGGAAAAACGGAAGAGGGTATGGCCCTCAATGATTACCAGCACCAAACCGTTGTATGATATCCAGGTGGCCAGGGTCGCGATGAAATCGGGAAGTTTGAGTTTTGTCACCAGTATCCCGTTGAATGTGCCCAGGAGCAACCCAGCCCCAAAAGTGAGAGCGATCGCGAAAAGTTCTGGAATATCGGTAAATTTGATCAGCCATCCCAGGGTTAAGGCTGACATCCCGGTCATCGCGCCGACGGAGAGGTCGATCCCTCCTCCGGTTATGACAAACGTCATACCTGTAGCCAGGACGATGAAAACCGAGGCCTGGACCAGGATGTTACGAATATTACCAATACCAAGCCATTCAGGACGAACGACACCCATAAAAACAGCAAAGAGAAGGATACCCGCCCACGGCCCGATCATTGTCGCCCAGTAGGGAATGGGGCGGCCGCCGATTTCCCGGTCCATAAACCGGCTTCCATGGCTTCCAGTAATGGGTTCTGCCCCCCTATTCATAAGCTTTCACCTCCTTTGCTCTCTCGCCGAATACCATGAGTTTGACAACTTCATCGGGAGTTAATTCAGCGGATGGGCTGTCGGCTACCTTCTTTCCCCTGTGAAGAACCACTACGCGATCGGCTACCGAGTATACGTGTTCAAGATTATGGCTGATAACGATAACTGAAATCCCGGTTTCACGCAGTTTACGTATGATGTCCAAAGTCCGCTTGACCTCTTCGACTCCCAGGGACGCCATCGGTTCGTCTAATATGACCAGCTTCGCTTCATAATATATTGCCCGAGCCAGCGCAACTGCCTGACGTTCTCCCCCTGATAGGTTATAGACAGGTTCCCAGCGATTTTTAAAATCTATTCCAAGCTGCTCCCATAATATTTTCTCGGCTTCTTTCTGCATCGCAGCTAGTTTCAACGTGGGAAGGAAACCTAAACTTTTTTGGGTTAATTCTTTTCCAAGAAAAACATTGGAAGCCGCGTCCAGGGTCCCCACCAGGGAAAGGTCCTGGTACAACGGCTCAATTCCCAGCCTTTGACTGTCTGCGCGGTTTCGTATCTCTACCGGTTTCCCCTCAAAGCGTATTTCTCCATAATCAGGCCGGTAGATTCCGGTAAGTATTTTTATCAAAGTGGATTTTCCTGCTCCGTTTTCACCGAGCAAACCCACAACTTCTCCTCTCTTAACGGAAAAATCAACCGAGTCTACAGCGCGCAAGCCTCCGAAATTTTTTATTATCTCGTGCATTTCAACTAATACTGAATCATTCATTGTCATCGTCCCTCGTCTCATTGAGAGCGGGCGGTCCTTCGGGACCGCTCCGCTCTGGAATATTGAATTATCTCACACATAATTTACCGGTATACCTCGAGGTCCCCGCTGTAGCGGAAGGCATATTCCAGGATCTCGTCTATATCTTCCTCGGTGAAGCTGTCGTCAACAAGCTGCATTTCACCGGCAAAGACCAGAGGTATCTGGTCGCGCCTGCCTTCAAGGTCATATTTAACCATTTCAGCGAGCGATACTCCCCAATCATCCTGCATCCGCATCAC
>PWXL01000084.1 GCA_003561145.1 Candidatus Atribacteria bacterium | reverse complement strand
TGGCGCGCCCGGGAGGAGTCGAACCCCCAACCTACGGATCCGTAGTCCGTTGCTCTATCCAATTGAGCCACGGGCGCGCGCTCTTACTGAAACCGAGCGAAAAAAATTGTAGCATGTTTGTGCATGGAATTCAACATATGATTTTTCTCCAGTCGTGATAAAATATATCCGTAATCAAAAGTTTTTGAATGCCCTGAGATGGGAGGTGGATTTTGAAGCGGATTATACTGGCTGCGTGTCTCGTGATGCTTTTTTCATGTACTGTGTATGGTCAGGAGCTTTCTGAGGAGTTGGCCGATGTCGTTGCCCGTTTTTCCGGTAGAATTACTGTGGGAGAAGCGATAGAAGTGGAAGATTTTACTCTTGTCCCCTTGATTCGCCTGAGGGTTCTTGCGGGTGAAAGCAGACCGGGAGCTTTGTTGAACTGGTCCGCTGCCGGGCTCGAGCTCGAACCGGTGGCCATGGTGGTTATACGGGAGGGAGAGCTCGAGGTTTTTCCACTCAACGGGCATGCTTTTCCAGCGCTGTTTCCACTCCCCGAGCCTGAACCAGAACCGGAATTGTCGGAAGAAGAACAAGCAGAACTTTTTCAGAAAGGATTGAGATATCTTCAGGAAGGAGAGGCTGTTGAGGCACGGAATATCTTTGAATCTCTTCTGCTGTACCGCCCTGAGTGTGCTGATACGCATGCATTTCTGGGTTGGGCATATGCTGATCTTGCAGATAGGGCATCTGAGTTGGAACAGAAGATTGAATATGGGATGGATGCTTTTCGGGAATTCAGTTGGGCACTTGAGATTGACCCCGATAATCCGTATGCACTGACAGCAAGAGGATACGCCCGCCTGGTAGTACCACCGCCGTTGGGCGGAGCGGATCTGGCAAAGGAGGATTTTACCAGGGCCCTGGATAAGGATTCCTCAAATGTGGAAGCGCGCCTGGGATTGGCCCAGGTTTATGTTTCCCAGGGCGATGAAGAAAAGGCCCGTGAGCACTACCGGATAATTCTTGAGATGGATCCGGATAACGAAAGGGCCGGGAAAGGATTGCGACGGCTCGAGGAAGGTGAAGGCGAATGAAAAAAATTGCATGGATACTCGTGGTGGCGTTTTTTATTGCGGGCATGGTCCCGGTGGCTCATGCCCGGCAAGATGGCATGACTTCCAACCTGATGACATTAATGGAAACGGTTGTTTCCAACATCAAGGAAATAATTGACCCGGGATCGCTGGTTGGTGAGCCGATGACCGTAGAGGGTGTGACATTTATCCCGGTGGTCAAAATAGGTTTTGGTTTTGGTGGAGGCGGGGGTGAAGGACCTCCGGATACCGGCTATGGCGCGGGTATGGGTGCCGGGGCCAGTATAGAGCCGGTTTCCTTTTTGATCATCCAGGATGGGAGAGTGTCCTTGTTGTCAGCTGTTTCCTCACCCTGGAAAGATCTCATTATGGAAATTCTACCCTATGTTTTGGAAGGCTTGGGTGGGATGCCGGGAATGATGATGATGCAAGATTTCACACAGGAATTCAACTATGATTTTAATCACGAATACACAGAAGTGGAGTAGAAAGTGAGTCCTGTATTCTCTTGTGCCGGCGGTTCATCCGCCGGCATTTTTTTTCCTGCGATACAATCAGGTGGCAATTCCTTTCAACGTTCGGTTTCACCCGGTAACGTGAGAGGAACGCATGTGGAGGTTTACCCCTATAGTAAAAGAGTTTTCCCGGGCGGAGCCAGGGTTCTCTATCGGCCGCTTTCTTCCCCCCTGGTGTGCCTGAGTCTCTGGTTCCGGGCAGGAAGTAGGGATGAAATACCGGAAAAAAACGGCCTGGCACATTTTTTCGAGCATATGGTATTCAAGGGGACAAAACGCTATCCAGGAACACAACTGGTGCGCCGGGTACAAGCTTTGGGAGGAAGTATCAACGCCGGTACTTCACTGGATACGACGGATTTTTATATTTTAGTGCCGCGGGAGTTCTGGAAGGAAGCACTTGAACTCCTCTGTGAGCTTGTACGGGAGCCCCTTATGTCTTCCGAAGATATTGAAAGTGAAAAATCAGTGGTCATCCAGGAGATACACATGGAGGATGATGAACCAGAGGAAAAACTTACCCGTGTTTTGTACCAGGAGGTTTTCAAGAATACACCGTATGGCCGCTCGATTCTTGGGGAGCCGGTAACCATTGAATCGTTATCCCGTGACGACTTGCTGGCATATCAAGAAGAATATTTTCAGCCCGCCAATCTTGTACTTTCTGTAGCCGGTGATGTACCGGAGAAAGAGCTTTACTCATATACGGAGCGCCTTTTTGGCTGGCCTTTTCCTTCGAGATTTCCCAATGTTTCGAGGGATGTAGCGTTTCCCGAAGGCCGGCGTACCCGGGTTGAGGTGGATAAGGAGTTGGACGTATCGCGTACGTATGGGGCGTTCGGCTTTTTGTGCCCGGGAGTGAAAAAAGATGCATCCTTCAGTCTGCGTTTGCTCGCAGCGGTTCTGGGAGAGGGAGTTGCCTCCCGTATGAATATTCAATTACGTGAAAAAACGGAAATAGTGGACTCCGTGTATAGCGCGTACTCAGCTTATCAAGCAGCCGGAATCTTTGCTGTAGGGGTTACCTTTATGAAAGGAGAAAAGGAAAGAGTGCGGGAAAAGGTCCACACCGAACTTGCTCAAATCATACTTCAGCCGCCGAATGAAAAAGAATGCCAGCGTGCTCGCAACCTTCTGAAGGGAGGTTTTTACCAGGCAATGGAGACTGCCCAGGGAAATGCGGATATCTTCGGTCGCTATGACACGATTGATACAGTTGACAGGATTTACCGTTACCAGGCGGTTTTGAACAACCTGAGAGGGGAAGACTTGGCAGAAACGGCTGAACAGTACCTTTCATGGGAGCAATCTGTCACAGTGTGGGTAGGTCCGGGAGGCTGTCATGAAGCAGTTTCTTGAATCGGTATCGACAGGGAGTGAAGCCGGGGGTATGCGTACAGTCTATGTGCATCGTCCTGATAGCCGGCTTTTCTGTATGTCTTTGTGCCTGGGTATGGGAAATCTCTATGAACAGGATGGGGAAAGAGGTATTTCTTCACTGACCCAGGAAACACTTATCAAAGGAACCAGGCGCTACACGGCGGAAGAAGTGAGCTACCAGGCTGAAAATTTGGGTGCTTCAATTGAGGCTTCGTCAAATCATTTTACCGGAAAAGTACGTATGTGTGGACCTGCGGAAAATGTACGTTCAATCATCAAATTGTTCAGTGAGATTGTCGCTGCACCCTCTTTCCCTGAACAAGAAGTAGAGAAAGAAAAACGATATATACTCAGTGTTTTACGTTCCATGGATGATGATCCTTTTCGAGCCGGAGTTATTCGCTTCAAACGGGCGTTTTTTGGTGAAAGTGCGCTGGCCTGCCCCGTGGAAGGGCGTAAAGAAGATCTGGAGCTTCTGGATCAGCATTCGGTTCGTGATTTTCACAATAAGGCATACCGGCAGAAAAACTGTGTGTTAGCGGTAGCGGGAAGATTTGACCAGGGGGAGGTTCAAGACCTCTTAGGTGACGGTTTCGCTTCTATGCCAGAGGGAGAAGCCTTGTACACATTTCCTTTGCCCCCTTCCCGGTCTGGAATGATTGTTGAAAAAAAGGACATCCATGATTGCTGGCTCGTTATGGGTGTTCCAGCGCCTTCCATGAGGGAGGAAAAGGGAAGAGCGGCTTTTGAAGTATTGAACGCTGTGCTGGGAGGAGGGATGTATTCAAGATTGTTTATTCGCGTGCGGGAGGAACTTGGTCTCAGTTACCAAGTGGGTTCCATGTATGTTCCCTTTCCCGGTCCTTCTTTCCTGGCCGCG
>PWXL01000207.1 GCA_003561145.1 Candidatus Atribacteria bacterium | reverse complement strand
GGTTTTTTCCAAACGCGTTTCCGGTTTCACATCACTGCACAGTCCCCACCCATGGGATACAGCCGCTCGTACATATTCTTCCGGCCATTCTCTCTCTTCAAGAATCTCCCGTGTTTTCTGGCAGTGCCGGTCAGGATGTTTTTCATAGTCCAGGTCATGGATAAGTCCTATAACGCCCCATTTTTCTTCATCTTCACCGAACTTCCCCGCTATGTGTCTCATGACGGACTCAACCGCACGAGCATGGTGAATGAGCGAGAGGTCATCATTGTATTCTTGAAGCAATGCCATGGCTTCATCACGGGTGGGTACACGCTGTTCCATGTTGATCCTCCTTATCGTCCGTACACTTCATTCTGCTATCCTGGACACCCCGTTACAAGAGAGAGCTTCCCCGTCAGAGGTGAATGACCCCAGGATGTTTTCCTTATCCTGCTGGGTCACAAGGTATATGGGCGTATGCTCGGGGTGAAATTGCAAACCATTCCAGAGTTTTTCCACCATCCAATCCAATATATAGAGTGTTTGCTCACAATTCAATACATCTAGGCCGGTCACGGATCCACTGAACATCAGGGCATTGTAAAAACATCCACCTCCACAAATGGAGAGAGCCGGGCATTCGATGCACTGTTCTTTAAAAAGCGGCGATATCTTGTTAAACCGTTCATAATCAACTGAATCAGGAGAAAAACGCTCGGCGGGTATATATGCTTCTCCAGGGTAAGCCAGGTATTCACAAAAACCCATGCGGCCATCAGGCAGCGCAACCAGTTTTTTCCCGCACCCTGTACAGTCTTTGCCTTTACATCTCCCTGTAACAAAAGGGCGGATCCGACGGTCAACCTGATCAATACATATTCCCTGTTCCTTATAGCGATAGTAGATCTCAAGGAGAAGTGACGTCGCTTGAGCAGTATCTACCTGGAATGGATTCCGTACACCGCCCTGCAGAGGGTGGAAATTCGATCCAATACTTATCCTGTCCGGTCTGAGAAAACCGTACAATTCGTCTATTGCGGAGGAAAAATTATGTATATTATGCCGGCCGATCTGCATGGACAATCCCATCACGCAGCCGGTGCCCTTGGCACGCAGATATCCCCTCACTGCATCTTGATACGATCCGCTCCCATCGAGTAAAGGCCGGGCCCGGTTGTGTTCTTCTTCTTCTCCATCAATAGATACTATAACATTGACATCAAATCGACTGAGAAAACGGGCTGTCTCCTCATCAAGCAGGGTACCGTTGGTAAACAAGGTGATAGAGCACTCATCCCGGTGTTTGCTGTACTCGATTATTGACCTGGTCACCGGAAAATTACACAGGGGCTCTCCCCCAAAAATAAGTATTTCCTTCTTCGAATGCGGACTGCTCCATTCAAAAAAACGATCGATACACTGTTGAGCCTGGGCGATATCCATGGAAACAGGATCGATATGAGAGGGGATATGCCGCATGGAACAATACCCGCACCGATTATTACAGGTGAACGTGGGGATAATGGAGAGTACGCTTATGTGCCGCCCCCTGAGTGTATCTCTTTCTTTCTCAAGGAGTGCATCGAGCGGTTCCTTCTCCTGAAAGGGGGAGAGCTTCCTCCACGAATCAAGGCTATGGGCAAAGCCCAGTTGAAACGTCAAGGGGTTGTATATTGCAAAGGCATCATCAATTTTCCCAAAAAATATGTCTTTTGCTTTTTTTTGAAACATCGTCATCGTCAACTGCACCTCTTGGAAGATAAAACTGTTATTCTTGCTTTCCGCTGTTTTCACTAACGTTGTATATACATCCCAACATGAAAGTGTATTCCCGTTGGAATAAAAATTATGTCATATACATACCGGGCATTCAAGGTTACCGAACTGGCTTTTTTATATACACACTGTATTTTTCCCAAAAATATCTTGCATGTGAACATATTTGTAGTATACTATTTCTATGAGTGAATTGGGTTCATACATCAAAGAACTGCGCAAAAAAATGGGGTTGTCACTGGGTAAAGTTGCTCAATCGACGGGGTTTTCCCGTTCTTATATCTACTATATAGAAGAAGAGAAGAAAAAACCCAACCCCACCCTCTTACGGAAGCTCGCCGAACTCTACCGCGTACGCCCCGATGATTTATTCGTGCGCGCCGGGTATTTACCGGGTCCCTTGTCAGAAAGTGCTGAAGAGAGGCTTCGACATTTGAGCCGTCAATTTGAAGCAGTCTTTCTCGACAACTTGGCAGGTCTGAATGAAGAAGGAAGACGTGAACTTGAGCAATACCTAGAATATATAAGCAGCAAAGAGCGTTACCGCAAAACATGAGTCGGCGGCCTCGGCCCGTAAAACTGATAATAATTGACTTTTATGCTTCCATTGAAAAGCTTTCTTTTTCTATCCGCTTTCGCCCCGTACAGTTTTTCAAAACGTTCCTCTGGAGAAAGAATGTACACCGACCAGGTGAGGTTAGCCCTGAAAATCCTGCCCATTTGACGATATAGCTTCTTCACTTCTGTACCTTCACCAATCCTTTCGCCATATGGTGGATTGGTGATCACCACGCCAAAATCTTCTTTCATCTCTATACGATGTAAAGGGGTGGCGGAAAACTCGATACAGCCCCCCACACCAGCCTGCCGGGCATTTTCACAAGCCCTTCTCACAGCTCCACTATCGATATCTGAAGCGATGATTCTTACGCGGGCTTCCTGGTCAATGGACTGGTATGCTTCCATGCGGGCTTCCTTCCAGGAACCCTGAGTCAGAGAAGGCCAAGACTCGGCCGCGAAACGCCGACCTGAGCCGGGAGCAATGTTCCGGCCAATCATCGCCGCTTCAATAGGGATCGTCCCTGAACCACACAAAGGGTCGACTAATACCCTACCCCGGTTCCAATAACTGAGCTCTATCATGGCCGCGGCCAGCGTTTCCTTCAGTGGAGCCTCAACCGCTCCGTGCCGGTATCCCCGCTTATGCAGGGCGGTTCCGCTGGTATCAATGGTCAAGGTCGCTGTATCATTCAAGAGGGCTACCTGTATGGGAAAGGACGGTCCCGTTTCGGGAAACCTTTCCATGCGGTACCGCCGTTTCAGGTTCTCCACCACGGCCTTTTTGACAATCGCCTGGCAAGTGGGGACACTTGAAAGCTTTGACTTAATGGATTTTCCGGTAACCGGGAAAGAACCATCCAGGGGGATCCATTCACTCCAGGGAAGAGCCCTGGTGTGCTCGAATAAGTCGTCGAAGGAACCGGCTGGAAACTCCCCCATTTTCAACAACACCCTATCCGCTGAACGGAGCCACAGGTTCGCCCTGGGGATCGCCCGTTCATCCGCCTCAAAGGTTACCTTTCCGTCGGAAACCGACTGTGGGGTGTAACCGATGTGCATCAATTCACGCTTCACCACCGCTTCCAAACCAAATGTGGCGGTAGCTATAAGTTCGAGCATTGGCATAGATTGCTCCTGAACAATAGTTCAACACTTTTTCATTGTACACTTTTTCCTGCCGCTCACTTCGGAATTACATCACTTCGGAATTCCACTTGAAAGATGAGAAGCGGTCAAGTATACTGTATTTATAATTTGTACAATATTGAAATATTGTCATGATGATCCCTGCATGAGTGATCCTAACAACTTTCTATACCTATACTGGTAAATGGAGATGAGAGTTCTTCACATGACTCAACTCAAAGAAATAAAAGAGGAATTAATCAAACACGATATACGCCCTTCCTATCCCCGGCTGAGGATCATGGAATACCTCTATACCAGGCGGAATCATCCCACAGTTGATGAAATTTACACCGCTCTCGTCAATGAAATACTCACTCTTTCAAAAACAACCGTCTATAACACCTTGAATCTTTTCGTC
>PWXL01000161.1 GCA_003561145.1 Candidatus Atribacteria bacterium | reverse complement strand
TAAAAACATTCTGAATCCTGAATACGGAATTCTGAATCCTGTTTTCATTGCCTGTCGCGTCGCGATGCTCCTCGCAGTGACGGACGAAGGCAGTGAGGAGCAAGGAGTGAGTTGTAAAAAAACTCACACTTACGGCCCAGGGCGGATACCAGAGCGTTACCCCGAGACCCACACGCCCTGCTGTCCTTTGATGTCCTTCACGGTTCCAAAATCAGACTTAAGAAATCAGCATTACTATCCCCGGACATGAGTCCTCATTTCTCCACCAACTGGAAAATCGATTCCGCCATCCGTCGCGCTGCTCCTCTTCCACCCATACGTTCTCGCCCGGCAATTGAAAGTTTCTCATAGAGTGATGTATCCAGGAGAATTTGCTTCGCGGCCGCAGCCATTTTTTCAGGCTTTCTTTCCACCCTTACGAGTGCATCTCCTAACAAGCATTTTTGTTTCCGTAAAAAAACATCATTGAAGCCGGGGCCGTCACCGGCAAAAGATATGACCGGTTTACCCAACCCTACTGCCTGCTCGTTTGCGGTTCCCGCCATTCCCAAGCATATTGTTGATTGCGACAGTAAGTCCCCGAACCTGTCTTTTATGAAATATAATACACATGGCCCTTTCTGGAACCTGGCAATAACACCGTGTTCTATTTCTCGTGGGCGAGTCGGGAAAAACCGCCAGCCGGCTTCCTCCAGACTGTGCACAAAATGCTCCAGTGAAAGATTGGGAGCCATTGCTACCAGAAAACGGGGTTCTGAAAGCATTGTTTGAAGACACTCGGCTGCCTGGGCTAAATGTACCAGGTTTGTATAGCTTTCATCTCTTGAGCCGGGAAGAATACCGATCATTTTCCCGTGAGGTACCCCGAAATCTCTCCCGGTAATGTCCAAGCTGTCCATCATCAGGTTCCCGATGTATTGTACCGGAACACCTGCCTTACGTAAATGTGCTGTGGTGAATACATCCCTGGGAAACACTAAAACGCAATGTTTTCGCATTTGTTGTATTTCTACCAGGGAGTGTTTCTTGATATAATCCGACTTGGCAGTAGGGACAAAAACAAGGGGTTTTCGGACAGAACGGTTGGCCATAAACAAAGCATAACTATCACCTATAACAACAGCAAGATCAATTGTTTTTTTAAGGAGTGATAATGACCTGAATTGCTTCAATGAGAGAATGATAAGGCCTTCCATAATATCCTGCCACAAGGTTTTTACACTCCGCATAGTCAGACCTTCGGACGGCACTTTTTTATGAATGCCTACAATCGGTATATTATACGTACAGTAATTTTTTCCCACCCCCACCACGGGAAATGCACGAATAAGCGCAGCTGGGATCATTTCGTGCAAAACGTTGGCTAAAACAGCGCCCATTAAGTCTTCGCCATGGCCGTTACTGATGATGAGTATCGATACCCTGCGCATCGTTCTTTACCTCATCACGAAGTTATAGAAAAAGTGGGAAAAAAAGGGTATATATAAAAAATGGCGACCCCAAGCGGATTTGAACCGCTGCCGCCGCCTTGAAAGGGCGGTGTCCTTACCAGGCTAGACGATGGGGGCGCACTTTTTTAATCCTCAAAAAAAGCAACATGCCTATTGTATGAGAATCACCGGTGCAAAACAAGTCTTGCTGAAAATTTTTTGGAAATTCAGTCCTTTGATATTGCCGTTGTGGGACATGAGTCTACTGCTTCATCGACACATTCTAAATCCTCGTCGGCGGGGTTCTTGACAACTGCCTTGCCCTCGTCATTCATGTCGAAAACATCCGGACAAATCTGTACACACAATTCACATCCTGTGCAGAGTTCCTCGTCAACTTTAATAGCCATTACTATCTCCTCCTGTAATGTCATTCATTTCTCACAAGCCGCATTATAACACATCATTCCCGTCTCTATCATACCCTCTCAGAAATGTTTCCCGGGCAATGTTCTTGCCCGGGTTGGTTTGGAAAAATTCCTCAATAAAATCCGCCCATCTGCCGGAGTCAGGCAAAAGTTCAGGGAGATTAACCAGCATATCGGCTTCAACCAGGATACGAAAATCCACACCGTCAACCTGGGAAAAATCATGGTGATGCCCTACGATAAAAACTACCCGTTCTCTGGTTGTTTCTTTTTCACCTTTACGCTCCATGATACGCCGGGCTATGGGAGGACCTTCGCGGTGCTGGTATTCACCATCTCGTGAGCCATACTTTTTATAGGCTTCGACTATCCCGACGTCATGAAGGAGGGCTGCCAGCAAGGCAGAATGTTTTTCTTCTCCGCTCACAGCCAGTTCCTCTGCAATGCGCAAGGCATAGGTATATACGCGCCGTGTATGTTCAATCATAGCGGGATCTTCCCGATATACTTCTTCAATATCCTTCCAATATGTATCGTATGGGTTTATGTCAGTCATTTTCCAGCCACACGCTTATCTAATCTTTTTCCATCAGTTTTCGTACCTCTTCCTCGTTCAGTCCGAGGTAATGTCCTATCTCGTGGAGTACAACCTCCCGGACCCTTTCCTTCCACTCATCCTCGTTCTGTACAGTGCGCTCGATATTTTTTCTGTACAAAATTATGCGGTCCGGCATGACAAATGAATATCCCCTGCCTCGCTTGGGCAGAGGTATTCCATGATAAATGCCCAGGAGATGCCGTGAACCGACTTCTCTCACCATGGTCCGTGAAGGGACTTCTTCGATAAGAAACTCCACATTCTTCAAGTTTTGCTGTATGACAGAAGGCAGGGTTTCCAGTACCTGGTTGATCTCCTGTGACATGGCACTCTTGTCCACAACTGACACCTCAAAATCTTACATATCATCGACAAGGTTGAAGAGAAAGGGTATTGTTTTCCGCCGTACATGATCCTCCTTCAGAGCCACCCTCGTAACTTCATGGCTTCTATAACTCTCTTCACGGAAACAACATATGCTGCATGACGCATATGAATCCCCATCTCTTTTGAAGCATTGTACACCGAATGATAGGCGGCGGTCATCTTCTTATCCAGTTGCCGGTTTATTTCTTCCTCTTCCCAATAATACATGGAAAAGTTCTGCACCATTTCAAAATACGAAACGGTTACCCCCCCTGCATTACAGAGGAAATCAGGAATCACATGCACACCGTTTTCATGAAGAATGACATCGGCTTCCGGTGTCGTCGGACCGTTAGCCAATTCCGCTACAATTCTAGCGTTGATTCTTCCGGCGTTCTCCTCGTTGATAACGTTTTCCAGGGCTGCCGGAATAAGCACATCCACATCGAGTTCCAGCAGTTCTTCGTTGCTTACCTGTCTGCTTTCAGGAAAACCGGATACAGTAGCAGATTTTGTTTTAAATTCATACAATGCATCCGGAAGCAACCCCTCCTTGTTGTACACTCCTCCACGTGAATCGCTCACTGCGACTATGCGTGAACCAAACATATCCCTGCACAGGCGGGCAGCATAATAGCCAGCGTTTCCAAAACCCTGCACGGCGACGGTGGCTTTTTCCAGTTCCAATCCCAGTACTTCCGCTGCTTCACGCAGGGCAAGCATCCCTCCACGGGCTGTCGCGTCTATCCTGCCCCTCGTGCCTCCAACTTGTAGTGGTTTCCCGGTTATAACACCGAACTGGTTCATCCCGGAAAGACGGGAATACTCATCCATCATCCAGGCCATTATCCTGGGATTGGTATACACATCAGGAGCCGGAATGTCTTTTTCCGGACCGATGAGGGGCCATATAGCCTGTATGTACCCGCGGCTCAACCGCTCCAGCTCTCCCCGGGACAACGCTTTTGGGTCGCATATAATACCGCCCTTGGCACCCCCGAGAGGTATATCCACCACCGCACATTTCCATGTCATCCATGCAGCAAGAGCCCGAATTGTATCAATCGTCTCAAGGGGATGAAAACGGATACCTCCCTTGGTCGGTCCCTTGGCGTCATTGTACTGAACTCTGAGACCCTGGAATACTTTGAGAGTGCCGTCATCCAACCGCACGGGGATGTTCACCACAATCTCCCGTTTGGGAACACGTAACACTCCGCGAATTGACGGATCCATTTCAAGAATACAGGCACACTCATCAAATTGTTTCTGTGCCATGGCAAAGGGGTTTAATTCCTCCAACTTCGGTACCTCCTCTTGGTAAAAACATGTACCCTCACTGTGGGAATAACCCGCCTCGCCATTGAGACAGAATGCTCACCTCTTCATCGAGGTAAAAGGATAACGGGCTTCTGCGTCCGCCATCCGTCTGTATACACAGTTTGTACCAAAGTTTCTACCACAAACGGACGCAAAGATTCAACCCTATGGATGTAAAAATGTGCTATGCGGATATGAGTTTGACCCGGAGAAAATCAGCAATACGGTGATATCTTTGAGACATGGACCCTACGCTTGCAATTCCCTCTCGTTCTCTTTCCATAATCTTATGGAAAACGGCACGGCCGTTAAAGAAGATATTCTGGGAGCGCCACAGATCAAGATCAAGGTGAAGTGATACAAGTAATGCGAGGTATTTCTCTACATTCTCTACCAACCTGGTATCCGTCGGCTGACGCACTAATTGCTGTACCAGGTATTCCACCTTGCGGGATACCTCATATCCTAATGTTACCCGGTCAAGGTGAAAGGACCATTTCCGTATTTCCCCGGTGATCCAGGCGAGCCTCTCGCAATCGATATCATTCTCTTTCAGGGATTCCAGAAGGTCCTTATTCAAAATAAATTCAGCGGTAATGGCCAAAGCCCGTGGAAAGGGGACGCGCATTTTCTTCATGACCAGCATAAGTGGATAGTTCTCTTCATAAATCTGCCTGTATGTTCCCTCTATACCGGAAAGCGTAGTAAAAAGGATACGGTTGAGGACTTCTCGCTGCTCATCCTGAAAGAGATGCCAGAGAGAATAACTATGTGTCCCGAAGTGTTCATCGAAAGTCCGTATGAGTTGGACCATGTCCCCTTTTTGGAAAGCGGCTTCAATATCTAAGCCCAGATAAGAAAAAGAATCACCGCCGTGAAAAATGTGTATCCCTCCTGACAGGTTGTGACCGCCGAAATGTACAACGGCATAACAGACCGTATTTTCTTCCCGAGTAATCTCTGAGCGCAGATGTGCTTTCCCCAGTACCAGGCGCTCCTTTCCTTTTTCCACTCTCCTGTGCTCGATGTTTTGTACGTCATAACAATAAATTTTGCGGTTTTGTTCATTTTCTTTGAATAATGAAGAAACCGCATAATGTGCACCCACCCGCAAAAGATCAATGACCGAGGGTTCTACTTGCTCTATCCAAACCAGTTTTCCGTTTTCCATCTCCTGCAGGTTGGAAGAAGCACGGGAGAGGTCCTCCAGGAAATCCTGTTCCAGGTTCAAGCGGGTTTCCTTATCCACCAACTGTATCGCCCGGGCGGCGAATTTAAGAATTTGGACCGATTCGATACCGGAGATATCATCGAAGAACCAGCCGCAGCTTGTAAACATAAGCATGGCGTGCCTTTGCATTTCCAAGAGCTTCAAGACTTGTTTCGTTTCCTCTTTTTCAAGAGGGCGCTGAGACTGTTTCTTCAAAAATGATTGTACATTGTCCGCGCTGCGATCGAGTATAACATCGATATACTCGTCTCTCGCGCGCCATGGTGCATCAACAAGAGACGATATTTCCTTTTCATAGTAATCGCTCAATCGATCCCTCAAGGAATCAAGCGCTTCTCTTAATGCCTTACGCCAGTGTTGCCGCCATTCGGGATGTGCGCCGGTATGGCACCCGCAGTCGTTTCTCCATCTTTCTACTCCATGAGAGCAGCTCCAGGAAGTATTCTCTATAATTTCCACCTCATGGGTGGGCGGATGCTGCTCCAGGTATTCACCGTATACTGTGAGCGTGGCCATCTTTTCCTTTTCAATTTTGTTCAGACAGTAAGCCAACGCCATATCCCCAAACCGGCGATGATGGCCATAGGTTTCACCATCGGTAGCAACATGTACGAGTTCGTCGTCTTTCCCGGAAGTGAATAAACCTCTTAAGCGATTGGCAAAGGTATCTCCACTTTTCAACAGATCTCCGAAACTAATTTCTCTAGAAACCGGACCATCATAAAAAAAGAGCGTCATGGTGCGGCCCGAAGGAAGACGGCACAGGTAAGCTTTTTTGGGGTCGATTGCCGTATTGTTCGTATCAGTCCAGGCTTTTTCACCAATGCGTCTCACGCGGCGGGCCTGGTGGGGAGCAAGAAGAGTAAACAGTATCCCTGACTCTGCCATGATATCAAGTGATTCCAGGTCAACAGCCGTTTCTGCTAACCACATACCCTCAGGGAACCGTGAAAAACGATACACAAAATCTCGAATCCCCCAGAGCACCTGGGTACGTTTGTCACGCTGAGAGGCAAGGGGCATAATGAGGTGGTTGTATACTTGGGCCAGGGCAGCTCCATGGCCGGAGAAACGGTCTCTGCTCAACCGGTCGGCTGCCAGCACAGCCCGGTAGATCTCAGGATGAGATCTTTCAAGCCAGGAAAGGAGAGTGGGACCGAAATTAAAGCTCATGCGGCTATAATTATTGACAATATCAATAATCCTGCCGCTTGTATCGAGAATACGGGATGAGGCGTTGGGCCCATAACATTCAGAGGAAATGCGTTCGTTCCAATCGTGAAAAGGATATGCCGAATCTTCTCCCTCAACTGCCTCGAGCCAGGGATTCTCCCTGGGCGGTTGGTAAAAATGACCATGAATGCAGATATATTTTGCCACTTCACGCTCCGTTGCCATAGCTGTTGCTATAGCTTGTCGATCCCATGTCTTTTCAGCCACTCTTCGAAATTCTGGTCATCTTCCCAAATTTCTTTATCGTAATTCTCCTCAAGCTTCTTGATCTGCTCGGCAAGGTCCGGCATCTTGGCAACCAGCTCGTTGATATTTTTTTCGAACTCATTACCCAGAAGCACCAGGTCTTCCAGGGAAATCTCCACATCAAGGAGACGGGAAAGCCTCTTCACCACAGCAGCGATGCCCTTGGGATTTGTGGCCTGCACATAGGTAGGAATATCGATAACAAAGTTAATCATTTCCATTTCCCGCCGGCTTGCTTCGCGACAAAGAAAATTAATAAAACTGGAGGGTCCTTCATAATCTGAAAAACGGACATCCAGACCTTCCAGCTTTTCCCTGTATTTTTCATCAGAAAGCGAGCAAAAAACCCGGGGTTCCCTGGTATGAGGAGTAAGGCCGCCAACGCTCCCTGCAAAGTATATCCTGCGAATTGAACAGGTTTCGACTACCTGGAAAAAACAGCGGGCAAACTGATGCCACAGCAAGTTTGGTTCTTTTCCGGAGAAAAGAACCAGGTTGTGTTTTTGTGACACAAAGAACCGGTTGGCTGGAAAAGATATTTCCTCTATCAAACCATTGCTGATGCGCAGATGCGGACGATATTGAGCCACCTGCTCCATGGTGCCTGGTAAGTTAAAAATGAAAAAACGTTCCGGATCGATTTCTGCGAATTTTTCCGCTGCAAGTTTTTTCTCTAAAAAACGCAACGTACCGGTAGAAACATCTCCCCCGTCCATCCATCCTGAGAATCCAACCACGAGACTCGCATCTTCAAGTTCCGGCCGATGATGAAAAATAAGTTCTTCCACCAGGTATGCCCCCTTTTCAATACGGGATCCTGTATACTCAATTTATTATAGCAGTATTGCCAAACCCTTCGCTGAGAGAGACTCACTGCAGGAAAACAGCCACAGAATTTCCAGGGAGAGTTATTTTTCCACCTTTCACCTGGATCCCCGGATCAGAAGAAAGGAGCGGTTCTTTTCCCATACCCGGTGAACAGGTGATACGCTGAGCATCATCTGAAAAATTACAGACAACGAGCACGGGTCCCCGGGCCATGATAAACCATTGTTTATGCTCATCATAAGTGGCAGAAACCGCGTCCAGAGAACCGTCAGTAAGTTCCGGAACGTGGCGGCGCAGCCTGATAAGCTGCCGATACCATTGCAGAATTTCCTCGTGCTGAGTATTTTCCAATTCTTTCCAGTCAAGCTTGGAACTTTGAAAAGTTTCTTCACTTTGCGGGTCGGGAATGTCTTGCGGGTCCCAGCCGAAAGCGGCAAACTCCTTACGACGGCCTTCCCTCACTGCTTCCCCGAGTTCCCTCTCCCGGTGATCGGTAAAGTATAAAAAAGGAGATGAAGCACCCCATTCTTCGCCTTGAAACAACATGGGAACAAACGGCGAGGTCAGGACTATGGCCGCTCCGATCTTCATGTGGCCAGGAGTGAGCAAATGGCTTGTTCGCTCACCCGTGGCCCGGTTTCCCACTTGATCATGATTTTGCAGGCACGCCACGAACTGCTTCCCGGAAACTCCCTCTGCTTTGCGGCCATGTCTGCGGCGCCGATACACGGAATAACAGCCGTCATATACCAGTCCCCTGTTTATAACCTTGGCAAGGTCTTGTATACGTCCAAAATCACGATAATAGCCGTTACGCTCACCGGTGAGCAGGGCGTGAAGAGAGTGGTGGAAATCCTCATTCCATTGAGCGTCTAATCCGTACCCCCCTGCCTGGGGCGGCTTGATCACCCGGGGATCATTGAGGTCACTTTCCGCTATAAGCGAGAAGTGACGGCCGAGATGGGCTTCCAGGCTGCGGACTTCAAGCGCAAGCTGTTCCAGAAAATGAATCGCTGAGGTATCCACAATGGCATGAACGGCATCGATCCTCAAACCGTCAATATGATACTCACGCATCCACATGAGAGCATTATCAATAAAAAACCGCCGCACAGGTTCACTCTCCGGTCCATCAAGGTTGACCGCCTCACCCCAGGGGGTAACATACCGGTCAGTAAAATATGGCCCGAACCGGTTGAGATAATTGCCATCAGGCCCCAGGTGATTGTATACAACGTCAAGCAAAACAGCTAAACCTTTGCCATGACAGGCATCAACCAGTTTCTTCAGCGCTTCCGGCCCCCCGTAGGTATGGTGGGGAGCATACAGGTCCACTCCGTCATACCCCCAGCCACGTGTTCCGGCAAATTCTGCAACCGGCATCAGTTCAACATGGGTGACTCCAAGTTCTACCAGATAGTCAAGTTTTTCGATCGCAGCGAGAAAGGTACCCCCCGGAGTAAAGGTTCCTACGTGGAGTTCGTATATCACAGCAGCAGCAAGGGGAGGCGCCTGCCACGAAGAATCGGTCCAGGCAAAACGTCCATGATCCACAAAGCGGGAAGGACCATGAATGCCTTCCGGCTGCCAGGAAGAACGCGGATCCGGAAAAGGACCTTCTCCGTCAAGCAGAAAACCATAATCGATGCCATGCTCAAGATGGTGCGTCTGTATCGACAACCAGCCATCACCCTCCTGCTTCATGGATAATGAAAAACCACTTGCAACAAGCTCAACCAAACGGGCTTTCGGTGCCCACACACGCACACAGGCCATGCCCACTACTCCTCTCTTTCCAATAATCCAACCGGAAAACGCTTCAACACTTTTTCCACTCCCACGATGCCGCCATCCACCATATCACCTGTCAATATGTTTCGCCATCGCCCCGGCGGGAGCTTTATGGCCGTTTCTCCCCAACCGTTCCCCCTTCTCACCATGAGCCTCGGTGCCACGGTTACAGTTCCTTCACCACGCACAAAAGCCACCACGTGATGAGCCTTTTCTCCCAGCGCGGAAAGAACGCCATAGTCTCCTTCCGGGCCGAACAATTCCGGCCTCCTGCGCCGGAGCCTCAGGCTCTGTACGATTACCCATAACTTGGGCAGCCCCTCCTCCATTCTTCCCACTATTTCCTCGCAGGACAAACGATCGATTTCAGAAAGCAGGAGCGCACGTTTCTCAAAGTCTACCCGGCGGCGGTTATCAGGATCCACGAGACTCAGGTCCCACAACTCGGTTCCCTGGTATATGTCAGGAACCCCTGGTACAGTGCATTTTATGAGTGTTTGCGCAAGACTGTTCACCCATCCCGCTGTGGCTATAGAAGCGACGAATTCCTCAACTTCTTTACAAAATTTCCGGTCGTGCATCACCTGGGACACAAAATTCCGCACCGCCTCTTCGTAGGTCTCATCAACACGGGTCCAGGAAGTATGTTCCTTGCTTTCTCGAACTGCTTTTTCCATGTACGCAAGCATCCGTTGCTCATCTACCGGCCAGGCACCAACGAGAGACTGGTAGAAGAGGTATTCCGTGTTGCGGTCAAACAGGCCGCTTTCGCGGTAACGTTTATTGTGCTCTCCCCATCGCTGCATACGTTCCGACCAGCGTTCAGGGATCTCGGAAAGGACGGCCAGTCGCGCCCTCACATCTTCACTCCTTTTTGTATCATGGGTGGATGTAGCAAGCAACGCCATGGGATGGTGCACGAAAGACTCCCTACAAGATTGGTGGAATTCCTCCACTGCAGTGCCAAAACGGGCAGGATATCCGCCTACTTCGTTGAGGCTCACCATCCTGTTGTAACGGTAAAAGGCTGTATCTTCTCCTCCCTTGGCCATGGCGGGCCCGGTCAGCTGCTGGAAACGCATGGCCAGTTCGTTCTCCAGGGAGCCGCCCACCCGCAAAAGGAGTATGTCTCCCAAGAACCGGAAAAGTTCGGCATCCAGGTCTTCTCTTTCGCTGATAGCGGAATTGACGGCTTCCGTCACATACTTGATATCACTCTCCGTTACGGTTTCAGATGTCGCACTTACATAGGTACGATAGACGGGGAAAGCCACTGCCATTTCTATCAAGGCTTCCTGCAGCTGTTGCCGGGTGTAGTCACGATGTCGCCTATGCCTTTCGCATATATCAACAAAGAGCGCGGTCAGACGTCTTACCTCACTGCCCAGTAATTCATGTAAGACTTGACGTTTACACCCACGCAGACAATCGGAATACTCAACTGCATTTCCGCTGAAGTTCCTGTATGTTTCCGCCATCTGTTTTTCCCCGGATGGATCGATCAACAAGCCACCCACCAGGTTCAGAAAATCATATCCGGTGGTGCCGGCTATCGGCCAATTTCCCGGTATTGTCTCTCCCGGCTCAAGGATCTTTTCAGCCACTATCCAGGCCTTGGGTGACATGTAATGAAGCCGCTGGAAATATTGCGCTGGATCCCGCAACCCATCCGGGTGATCGACACGCAGACCGTGTACTGTTCCTTCCTGCACCCATGAGAGCGGCAGCGTATGAACCGCTTGAAATACATCTTCTTCTTCAACCCGTAAACCGGCAAGATCGTTGATATCGAAAAACCGGCGGTATCCCAAATCACGTCCGGCCGTTCTCCACAAAGCCAGTCGGTAGTTTTGGCCATCGATGAAGGTATCGAGCATATCAGGATCTGCATTTATTCTTTCTACCACTTCATCTATCGCAGAAACAATCCGCGGTTCTTCGCTGCATAACATGGTAAGAAGCCTCTGCAGTAGAAACGTATCGCGGTGGCGCTCCCGGACCGCCCGCCTGCCGGTAGCTGTCGGCCTCGGTAAACGTGCAAAGGAATCGGCGATAAACCCGAGATAATCAGAATCAGCGGCTTCTGCCGCTCGCATCAATACTTCCCGGAGGCTTGAAGGATCAACCGGAAACACATTATCGTAATAGTGCAGTACAAAAAGGCCTGCATTGTGGACTAGACATAATTCTTTCGCTTCCAGGACACGACCGTAATGATCACCTAGTACCGGCAGAAGAACTTTGTTCGACCAGCGCTCTTCGGAGGCCTCCCAGTCAACGTCGAAGAACACCGCATAACGGCTGGAAGGACCGTTTTCAAGCACATCCCACCACCAGGGGTTCTGCCGGCCCACTATCGCCATGTGATTGGGAACTATATCAAGCATCTGCCCCAACTGAGCCTTATCCAAGGCTCGGCGCAAGCGGGCATGAGCCTTTTCTCCCCCCAGCTCTTCATCCACACGGGTAGGATCCACCACATCATACCCATGAGTACTCCCCTCAGCCGCTTGTAAATATGGAGATAGGTACACATGACTGATTCCAAGGTCTGCAAGATACGGAATCACCGCCGCGGCTTGCTCAAAACCGACACCGTTTCGTAATTGCAGGCGATAGGTGGCAACAGGATCAGGATGCATCGCGTAAAACCAAAAGAGACCGTGCCTCGATCTTTATTGTTCCACCAGCCTCGATCACCTCTTCTTCCTCAGCCCATCCCTCGATAGTGTCGAGTTCCCTGACCCACCGTTGCGCCCATTCCGTACCGGGAAGGGTGCAATCAAGGGGTTCATGGTGCGCGTTGATAATGATATAGAACTTATCGTCGCTCACCGGTTCTCCCTTCGGATTAGGGTTCGGGATGGATTCCCCGTTGAGAAAGATTCCCAACGACTTGGCAAAGACTTCACCCCAGTCCTCTTCGGCCATACTCTCACCATCGAACGTGAACCATGCGATATCTTTGACTTCGGTTCCGTGGATAGCTCTTCCCTGGAACCAGCGCCTGCGGCGGAACGCCGGATGGTTATGGCGAAAATGAATGAGACGGCTGCAGAATTCAAGCATGTTATCGTCTGTATTCTCCCAATCATACCAGGAGATCTCGTTATCCTGGCAGTAGGCATTGTTATTCCCCTGTTGTGAACGCCCAAACTCATCCCCCCCCAGGAGCATGGGAATGCCCTGGGATAGGAGTAAGGTGGTGAGAAAATTCCTTTTTTGCCGGGCCCGCAGGGCAAGTATATCAGGGTCATCTGTCGGTCCTTCAGCACCGCAATTCCAGGAGCGGTTATGGCTTTCACCATCACCGTTTTCTTCCCCGTTTGCTTCGTTATGTTTTTCGTTATAGGAGACAAGGTCATGGAGTGTGAATCCATCATGCGCGGTCACAAAATTGATACTGGCAAACGGGAGACGAGAGGTATCTTCATAGAGGTCAGAACTCCCCGTGAAACGGTAGGCAAATTCACCCAGGGTCTGCTCCTGGCCACGCCAGAAATCTCGTACACAATCACGGTATTTCCCATTCCACTCCGACCACACCGGTGGAAAATTACCCACCTGGTATCCACCTTCACCAACATCCCAGGGTTCGGCAATGAGCTTGACTTCGTTTATAACCGGATCCTGTTGAATAATATCAAAAAACGCAGAGAGACGGTCAACGTCGTGCAACTCCCGAGCCAGTGTGGATGCAAGGTCAAAGCGAAAACCATCGACATGCATTTCCAGCACCCAGTAGCGCAGGGAGTCCATGATAAGTTGAAGGACATGCGGATGCCGCATGTTCAGGCTGTTCCCGGTACCGGTATAATCCATGTAATAGCGGCTGTCTTCCGTCAGGCGGTAATAATAGGCGTTGTCGATGCCCTTGAAGGAGAGCATCGGTCCCAGGTGATTGCCTTCTGCCGTATGATTGTACACAACGTCGAGGATAACCTCGATACCGGCCTGATGGAGGGACTTGACCATTTGCTTGAATTCAGCAACCGCGCCACCCGGGCGCTTGTCCGCGGCATATTCATTGTGCGGGGCAAAATACCCGATGGAATTATATCCCCAGTAGTTACGTAATCCCTTATCCACCAGGTGTTTGTCATGAATAAACTGGTGTACGGGCATAAGCTCCACCGCAGTAATGCCAAGTTTTTTGAAATGTTCAACCGCCACCGGATGACCGATTCCCGCATATGTTCCCCGCAACTCAGGGGGAATACCGGGATGACGAACACTGAAGCCCTTTACATGAGTCTCATAAATGACTGTTTGGGTTAGTGGAAGTTGTAAACGCCGGTCGCCGCTCCAGTCGAAAAATGGCTGATGCACAACACAACGGGGAACAAAGGGCGCACTGTCGCTCTCATTGCGAACCTCAGGCCCGTCCTGGAATCTATAGGGAAACAACGCTTCGTCCCACCGTACTTCCCCGACCATTGCTTTGGTGTAAGGGTCGACCAGCAGCTTGGAAGGATTACAGCGGTGGCCTCCCTCCGGGTCCCAGGGACCATGAACGCGAAAACCATACAGCTGCCCCGGCCCCACTTCCGGAAAATATCCGTGCCAGCACATCCCGGTTACTTCTTTCAGGTCAACACGGTTTTCGTTTCCCTTCTCATCAAAAAGGCACAGTTCCACTCTTTCCGCTACTTCGGAAAAAATGGAAAAATTCGTTCCTGACCCGTCATATACCGCTCCCAGGGGATAAGGTTGTCCCGGCCATACTTTCATCTGTTGTTGCCTCCAGTGTATAGTAACCTCACAATTTTTCAATCCACCTCAGGCCTTTAAGATACCATGCCGTATAGCGTCTTGACTACTTCCTCTGCGAAAATTGC